>NZ_CP128160.1 GCF_030292155.1 Bacillus sp. DX3.1
ATTTGTATGATATTCTTCACAGATAATTGTGGAATAATGAACTTACATTACTGTTTTTAAAAGTTCTGTTATGAATGGAATTACTCCACCTACGAATTTTAAAACTGCCATTGCGATTTCCATATTATTTCCTCCTCTTATGTTAATAGCAAAATGTTGTAAATCTTTATACTCCCATATAGTAAGCGCTCACAAAAATATCAACCCGTTTCGATATGCAATATTTCATAAAATATAGGTGGTGTATTTTGTTATAATAACAAAGATGAATTGTACATCCTTCAATTCATTACAACGGCTATCTCATGATAATGAAACCCCAAGTAGGTAGAAAGGGAGAAGAATGTTTATTATTCTTCTCCTTTTTTATATGTTCACAAACGGAACATATAAAAAGGGAGTCTGCTTGCTTTTGTAATAAAATAAATGTCGAATTTATCAGAATTTTTTATATTTTTGTTGTTTTATTTCTCTTTTAATGTTAAACTCATAATTACAAAGAGAGAGTAAACAAAAACCCTTTAGTGATTAAATTTTCTGAATTTTTAGTTTTATACGGCGGTTTACTCCATTTGATTGACATGTTTGTGCATTGCATTCTCTACTCTTTCTTTGTTGTACCCTACCAAAGAAAACAACTTGAATCAGGACAAGTTGTTTTCTTCGGTAAAAATTTAATTTAATGTTTTTATAATAAAGTCCTTTAAAACAACTTTATTGTTAGCAGCAGTACACAGTGTAAAAATGTAAACCCTAATTCAGGTTTTTTTTATTTTCATTACGATACGTGAAATTTTAGTGTTGGATATTTCCCATAAATCCATATACTTTGAAGTAACTTGTATCTATTCGACATATGACGCTTCAATTTATTTAAAATAATTAAAAATAGATTAACAATCTATGAATCATAAAAAAGCTGAATCTCTTCTTACAGAAGGAGTTTCAACTTTTTTATTTTGTTAGCATACCCATTGCAACAAGATGCAATTATATTTCAGTGTATCCGCATCTTGTAGCTATTATTATGTATGCTATATTCCACAAAATAATTACAAAAATATCTGCTGTTCCAATTTTATTCTATGATGTATTGCAAAAAATAATTCCATATTTGTGAACGAATGTTTGATTTTATGGAATTTTGTACAGGCTGTTACTACTATATTATCCACTTGGAGTGATTATCAATGTTTGGTTTGGGTAAAAAAAGAACTCGATTTGGTAATTATTTAGATCGCCGAGGTGTTAAACAACAATGGTTAGTTCAGATGACTGGATTAAGCAAATCATTAATAAGTGATTTAGCAAATAAAAAAGATCGCGTACCCACTCTTACATCAGCAACTAAAATCATTAAAACACTGAAAAAATACGATAAAAGTATAGATTATCATGACTTTTGGGATATAGATGTTTAATGATACTTAGAATATGTCTCTCATAACAAATGTTCTCATGAAAACACTTTGCTTTACAGCGTACTGTTCCAAGTTTGATTGCCGGTAATCAGATACATTGAGACTCCCACGACTAAAGTCGCAAGCCCTAATCCTTATGGATTAACGGGTGGGATTCTTGAATGACTAAACGTTCGCAGGCCATTTCTGTTTTGAACAGCCTTCAAGATTAGGGCATCTCATTGCCCCTCCTAAGACAGTGCATATAGCATCTTAGGCTGATTGACTGTTACCATCAACCACAGTTGCGTAGCGAATATTCATCGCCCCAACGATATCACGGTGTTTCTCGAACCCGCATGAGCACTTGTATTTTCTATCTTGTGCCTTATTCTTTGCAGAACATTTCGGACATGTTTGACTTGTATAAGCAGGGTTCACATATTCGACTTTAATACCAACTAATGTCGCTTTGTACTCGATGAATTGTGCTAAACGATAAAATGACCAAGTATGTAGATTTTTTTCGTTTTTACGGCTTGTGCATGCCGTCTGTCTGATATTTGTTAGTTGTTCTAATCGAATGACAGAGATATTATTTTTAGTTGCAAAATCAACGATCTCACGACTTATTTTGTGGTCTTTGTTTTTCATCCATCTTTGTTCTTTATCATCAAATTGGCGAACGGCATTCAGTTTCTTGTCTTCTCCTAACTTCTTGCGAACACTACGAAACTTACGTTTTATATATTTGTTTTGCCTACCATTACCAAAGAAACGAACCTTGTCATCATCTGTGATGGCTACCGCAGGAACTTTGAGACCTAAATCTACACCTATAATCTTTGTTCCGGTCTTTTCTGTTGTTGGAATCGTGACCGAAATTTGTCCTATCCACTTATGCGATTTCTTTGTGATACGAAGTGTACCTAACTTGTGCTTTAACAAGTTAAAATTGCGATTATCTTTGTCGATTAACAAAGCACGAACCTTTAAGCGAGTTGACTTTCCATTCACCATAAACGGAATCGATATGTGTGTGAAGTCAAATGAATAATTTTGGTTGTTCCATACGCAAACGGGTTTCTTTAGAATCGGAACGATTTTGTATTTACTTTTCTTCACCTTTGTAGAAAATACACTTTTCGCATCTTTAATTGCTTGATTCTTCACTGCACTTGGGATATTGGCTTCAATATCTTTTGTACTTTTCTTAGTACTTTTCTTTGCTCCAACCATTTCAGATACAAGTGCATTAATGACTTTGATATACTCGTAACTACTTTGTTCCAATAGTTGGATTTGTTCTTTTGTAGGAAGCAATTTAACTTTGACTGTGATAGTTTGTGACACAACTTTCACCCCCTCGTTTTTTGACTTTCGACATAATGTTTAATTGTCTCACTTGATACATTCCCAGCAGTAGAAACAAAATAGGAACGTGTCCATAGACTTGGCAAGTGCATGAGATGAGGAAACTCTTCTCTCAAACGTTTTGAGGTCACTCCTTTTATTTTTGCCATTGTATCAGCTGGACTAAGTGTTGGTAGTGTATTCAAGAACAAGTGAACGTGGTCTTTGTCACATTCCATTGCGACAATAATAATATCCAGTTCGCTACATATTTCTTGAATCAACACTTTGAAACGTTCTTCTACTTGTGTGTTAAGGAAAATCTTTCTTCTGTATCGTGGACAAAACACAAAATGATAGTTAATTAATGATACAGTTGTTTTGGTTCTTCTATAATCATTTTTCATATCCCTATTGTATCAGTTAAGTTGTTAAACTGCAACGTTAGGGATATGAAAAGATACCAACATTTTGGATACTTAAGGTACCACAACCCTTACGGTTTTTAGTGGTACTCCGTATCCAATCTCACTTTCATCCCCTGCCTAAAGACGATGGGCTTTCCCGTTCGGAAAAGGCTGTAAAAAAAGCAAAACCGGCACTATATTATGGTTCTGGTGCAAAAAGAAGCAGACAGCTAAATCACTATAAATATTACCTGCTCTACGGGCGATTTTTATTCGGAATAAAAAAGTTAATATCGATTCATATTTTTACAAAATTAGAGGTTTGCACCAGAACCCTTTCTCTATGATCTAACTGTTATTATATTCATAAACTCATTTATCGATGTGGCTTGAAAGATACGTAAATTAGAAGAATTAATATCATAGTGCTTATCTGTAATGATGAGAATAGAAGGAAAGAACTTTGAATTTTTAGGCTGCCATGATTCGTTTTGCCATTCTAAACTTGCATAGTAATACTCATACCTGTTAATCTTCTCTTGCATAACCGATTTACTATACACTGATTTTTGCACCTCAATAAAAAATGGAGCTTTGCGCCATATAGTAAAGGCATCTGGTTCCATGTGCTCTTTCCTATATTTCGGTTCTACATTAAATACCTTTGGCTGTTCAAAATGAATGAGTTGTTTGTATACATCGACAATACCAAGAAAATGCGGGATCTTCTGGCTTGTTTTTCGTACTGTACTTGGTTGGGGGAAATATATATATGGCTGCTGTGACACATTTGCATCCACATAACCATCTCTACGTAAACGTTTCATCACCGTATTGCAACAAGTAACTGCGTTCTTCAGCCCTCCAAAATGCAAATCAATGATATCATCCCTAGACATACAACGAAACTTCTGTAAATCACTCAGAATCGCTTTATCCCTCGTTCTCATCGTCTAACACTCCAAACACAGGTTGTTGTTCTTCTTGTTGACTCAGAAGCGTGACATCTGCTTTACCGACGCGATATGGTTCTGTTATCTGTTTCGCTCTACTTAATTCTAAATAAGGAGCTTGCACTTTCTTTAATCCATTTAACTTTAAAATCATTTGTCCGGACTGTTCTAATTCTTCTGCTCCTGGTGTACCCATGATATTGCTGTTAATTACGCTGTCACATTTAAAACCCATTCTAACGGTCATATTAAGCTTCAACTTACCATCTAATACTTTTGCATCAGGACGTTGCATAGAAAGCATAAGAAATACACCCAATGACCTGCCGACAGCTGATATCTTTTCGACTTTACTCATGCATTCTTTCTCAGCCTGAAGCATGCCTACTTCATCGATACAAAATAAAATATATGGTTTCTTATCTTCTGTAGTTACTTTGTTGTATTCATCGATGTGGTCCACTTCATATTCTTCCATGAGCTTCCTACGTTCTTTTATTTCACTCCATAGTTTTTCAAGCATGATCTTCATTACGACTTCTTCCATGCAAACCTCTTTTACATGCTGCACTCTTCGTAAGAAGTGAAATTCAGAGTTCTTTAAATCCCCTAGGTACAAATGTAATTTATCAGGAGACATACATTGGATTAGTGTAGATAAAATGACACGTACCATGCTACTTTTACCGCTTCCTGTCTCTCCAGCAACAAGCAAATGCGGTGTGTTGGCATCGACCATATCATAGACAATCATCTTACCAAATTGATCACGCCCAACAACAATTGGGAGTCGGTATGTTTTTAAAAGTGGTTGCCACGCCTTATAACTGTAATCATATCGCTCAAGACCTGCAGCAGAATGAAACACATTGAGCACAAATTTCTTTATATCACCATCTATAGCAATGTTTTTCCCTAATATTTGTTGAAAGCAAAACCACTTTTTTTCTATCTTCTGCGGATCCAAACCATTTGGAATCGTAAATATATACCGTACACGCTCTTTTGTAGATGAAACGTCATGTATCTTTGGATAAATCTGCACCTTACCTCCTCGTGTCTCATGTTCAAAATATAAACCGGCTTTTCGAAACACCTCTGCAAGTTGATGTTTTAAACTACGTTTTTGCAACCATTCTTTTACGATGTCCATAAGGCACCTCCTAAAACATTGTCACAATACGAATAAACACATATCCAATAAACCCAATTCCACCAATACGAATGCCATAATGTAATCCGTCAGATAACCAACGTGCTGCGGATACATGATCATGTTGCACAAGATACTTTTCTAACATGACCGCACTAATTACAACTGAACCCATTATCCCTAATGCAATATAGGTATTTAATATTGGTTCCGACATATGAAGAAATGCTAACGGACTTAATGAATTAAAACTACGAACTTTATTTTCTTTGTTTTTATATAAACTATCCATAAACGAACGAAAAGGAATTACTTCTTTTCTAAAACTCACGGAAATCACTCCTTTATAAACAGAATCAAAAATATTGATTCCACATAATCTCACTCACATAAAACCTTGGTAGCATTACTTTGATAAAAACCTTGATAGCTAGTTTGGTAATCCGTCATGACTTACTTTGACAGCGTAACCTTTATCTATTTTGGTAATACTTTATTTCATTACTTTGGCAGCTGCTTTGGTAAATCATATTACTCACAGCTTGTACATTATTAACACTTTTGTTTAAAAAAATCATGCATTGGTAAAAATGGAAGTAAACAAGTATATAAGAATAGGAGTGTAATCAGTGTTTGGATTGGGGAAACCACTATCTAAGTTCGGTAAGTTTTTAAGAAGAAATGAAATTGGTCAAACGGAATTGAGGGAATGGAGTGGAGTAAATCAAAATACCATCAGTAGAATTTCAAGATCAAACGAATACAAGCCGTCATTGGGTAATGGACAAAAAATAATTAAAGCTTTGAAGAAGAAAGGATATAAAGTAGATTTTGATGATTTTTGGATGTAGCTTCACTCAATTGAGCGGGGCTATTTTTTTTACAAAAAACTCTTTGTAAAAGAACATAAGTTCGCATACAATAAGTACATATATTCTATGTTTTAAGGAGAAATAATGGTGTATGACTATTCATTTTTACCGAATCGAATTGTTTTATTCAAAGTGATTATAGTAATAAAGAAAAAAATGAGTACATACAGTATTCTGCAGATGGAATATATTTTGAAGGTTTAGAAATAACACCCTTGGAATGGCTCGAACAAACAGTTGAAACGTTAAAAAAAAGCATTAAAAAATACAAAATAACGCAAAAAATACCACCCGTTATAGGCGGTTTTATCTTACACTTCTAACTCCGTTGCCATTTCCTCTAACACGTTCTCCTTCAAGTAAAGAAATGCCGCTTGCTCCTCCTTCGACATCCCTCTTTGAGAACTTATCCCGTCCAGTAGTAACCACTCCGCATCCCCTACGATATTTCTGTATTTCACCTTGTCCTCATCATGTAACAACATCGCTAACATTTCTTCAGTGCTGGCGATAGATAGTGTTCTCCCGTTTTCGTCAACGAAATAAACGGAAATAATATCACTCGCCTTATAGATTTCAAAATTGTACGTATTTACACCGCGTTTTACTTTCGTATTATAAAAAGTTAGATTTTGTCCGGCGGACATCTTCAATTCGTATAAGTCTAAAGGTTCTATCCGTTCCATTACCTCGTCCCCTTTTACGTTATTTAACTACATGTAAAATTTTAACACCGCAATATTAACGTGGTGTTAAGTTAGGGTGAATTTTTGTTTAACGATATTGGTTCATTCCTATTCAACATCAATTATATTGATAAATTTAAAGGTATTTTTATGATAAAATGCATCGTTACATATCACTTCCTGCTTCATAGGATCGATATCGATAACAGTCATATAACTTGTGAGTATATAACCGGCTTCATAATATGTAATCAGTATTTCCTTTTCGGATAACAACGAACTTATTAGTTTACTTTCAATTCGTTCCTTAGCGTCTTGGGTAACAATAGGCCTTGATACCTTTATCTGTTCCTCGATAATCTTTCGTATACCAGCAAATTATTCCGGCATACTTGCAAAGGGAGTCCACTTTACCATTCCTCTTCCTTTTGGCATATTTGCATTATTCATGATTTATGTCCCCCTAATAATGTGTTTCTGTATCTTGCGGTAGCGCTACTTGTGTAAGAAACGCCTCGCAAAATACTGTTTTTACCGAAGCGAGTTCTTATTTCGTCCATCACCTTCGTTAATCTCATTTCCTTTTCTCGCTGTATAACATTATCGAATAGAGAAATCTGTTCTTCTCCTTCGTTTATTAGATTCGTTAGGGAAATGCTTACAGTTCGAATTGGTTCACCGGTATACAGTGCGTGTAAATAATATGTACAAACATGGTAAATATCCATCGTTAGATTAGTTGGTCGATTTAACGTGTGCGTTTTGCTTATTCTGCCTGCAAATCCCTTACTGTAACCGATAGAAAAGTGGATTGTTTGAGCAAGTTTCTTTTGCATACGTAATCGATAACAAACTTCCTCGGTATGTTCTAATAAAATAATCGGAAATTCATCTATCGTATAATCACGTAACAGGATTTGACTTTTAGCGATAGATGTCGTAGTTGGAATGTATTTTTCAGAAATCCTACTAAAGTCTATTCCGTTTGCATGTAAGTGAAGCTCCTCACCGATTATCCCGAAACTTTGTTTTAAATATTTAAGTGGATAATTAGCTAAATCACCAATCGTATGAATCCCTTTTCGGCTTAACTTCGCCTCTGTTTTATGAGAGATACCCCAAAACTCACTTAGAGGGCGTATGGGCCATAATTTTATAGGTACATCTTCGTAGGTCCAATAAGCGATACAGTCTTTATTTTTCTTTGCCTCCACGTCCAAAGCTACTTTACTCATTAATAAGTTTGGTCCGATACCAATCGTACTGTCTATGCGAGTACGCTGATATATCTCACTTCTAAATTTCAGTGCAAAATCATACGGATCATTCGCAAATAAATGGATACTTGCTGTCATATCCATGAAGAATTCGTCTATTGAATATTGATGAAAGTCCTCTGGCGCTACGTATTGTAGAGCTAATTTCGTTATGTAATTCGAGCATCTAATATACGTTTCCATGATTGGATTTACCACAATGACATCTTGCCTTCGTGGTATTTCGTATAGCCGGCTCATCTTCTTTACCCCTAATTTTTTAAGTGGAGGAGTCGCTGCCAAAACGATTGAACCGTTGCGATTAACGTCACCTACTACTGCTAATTTTGTCCGTAATGGATCAAGGCCCATTTTGATACAGGATACGCTTGCATAAAAGCTACGAAGATCTACACATAAAATAATTCGATTTGGTAAAAGAGAATAATCATACAAGATAACCACCCCTAACAACAGAACATTTGTTCTTATTATATACGAACTTACGTTCTTTTAGAAGTCTTTTTTAAGAAAATATTGGTTAAAATAAAAAAGAGCGGCCATATGACCGCTCTCTGAAAATCCTATTAAGTTTATAATTGATATTATGATGTTAGTTTGAAAAATTATGGGTAAATTCTGTATTTTCTAATTTCAAAGCCTTCGTTACTGTTGGTTTGGAATAGTGTTTGATTAAAATGGGACTACAAACGCTGGATTTATAACATAAGAAAAACTCACATTTTGAAAAAAGATTAATCAAAATGTGAGTTCAATTTGTTATTAGATGATTATTTTTTATAAAAATGTTTGATCATTTTTAGGTTCGTTTTGTTGAATATTAGCGCTCGTTAGCTGAATCACACCAATTAATTTTTCAGGATATAAATTTTTGCAAATAAAAAATTGTTACTTTAATGGAGTATTTTGGGGTTTTATAACAGCATCTTTTTTCGGCATTATGTCACCATTTATATCTTTAAAAAATAGAGGTAGTCCTTCTGCTAAGACAGGGTGTATAACTTTAGTTGGGTCTTGTCTTTGATGATGAATATGTAAATGAGGTTCTGAAGATGAACCGCTATTCCCAACACGTCCTATTACATCCCCTGGTTTTACATGATCTCCTACTTCAACAGAGATACTATCTTTTTTTAAATGGTTAAGTAAAAGATAAGTACCTGTTTCTTTTATTTTTATGTACACATGATTTCCTTCCATTGAAATAAAATTTTCTGACCCTGGTTTAATGTCAGCTTCATCATCTGAAACAGCAATTACTATTCCAGAAACCGGTGAATGAATTTCTTTATTCCATATTCCGTAATCTTCATTACTGTCACTATTAATATTATATGGTTCCATTACTAAATCATATGCCCATCTCTCTGATGCCCATGTTGCATGAGGTAAATTATCTTTGACACTATTACCGCCCCAACCAACTACAGTTTTTTCAGTTAAAGGCCAACTTACAGTTATAGATGGTTGAGCACGTTTAATAGTGTTTGGGTAAGCACAAAGAATAATATTCATGGTCATTAATTAATATTGGAAAGATTAATACTATGTTTATATGATTCAAAGTACAATTGTAATCTTGTCAAAACACTTGAAGTTTATCTAGACAAAGACACCGACACACTAACTTATCGTCTAAAGAGGATATCTGAAATAGGCGAAATTGATATTAAAGACCCAAACAATAAAATAATGTTATACATTGGTGTAAAGTTCGAAAAATATTTGCGATAATGAACATTTTGTGAATTTTACCAAAAAGGAATCCTATTTTTCTCTTTTGACAACAATGTAATTATAAAATAAACATTCTATACTAAAGTCTAGAAGCACAGTACTTCAAATAATTGGTGCAGCCTTAATCCCTGGTGCAAAGACCCCTAGGCTTGTTACAGAAGAAATGGTAAAAGCAATGAAACTTGGTTCAGTTATTGTCGATTTTGCCATCGACCAAGGTGGCATTGTTGAAACTTACGATTATATAATCACTCATGATAATCCTACATTTGAAAAATATGGGGGTGTTCATTAGTCTGTTGCAAATATGCCTAGAGCGGTTTTTAGAACAGGAACAATTGTATTAACGAATGTTACAATTCCATATGCAGTAGCAATTGCTGATAAAAAAGTCTAGCAAAAGCCATTACTAAAAATATAGCACTAAAATGTTGTGTAAACGTAGTAAAAGGGGAAATCACCTTCAATGCAGTTGCAAAAGGTCTTGGCTATCATTATGTAACAGTTGAAAATGCTCTTGAAAAGAACTAGCTGCTAATTAAAAAATTTCCAGATTTCATCGTTCATCCCCTCAAGACGCTCTTGGGGGGATTTTTATTAAAGGGGGACGGGATGATGAACCAATTTAGTTACCGTGATACCTGGGTAGAGACTTCACTTCATAATATTGCCTATAATTTAAATCAGTTTCAATCAAATATAAATCCCCAAACAAAGATAATGGCTGTTGTGAAAGCAGATGGGTATGGACATGGTGCAGAAAAAGTTGCAATGACAGCGATTCAAGCAGGAGCAGATTATCTTGCAGTTGCTTTTTTAGATGAGGCCATAAAATTAAGAGAAAATGGGATAACTGCCCCTATTCTTATTCTGGGATATACTCCTGTACGCTCTATTAGAGAAGCTATTTTACAGAACATCACGTTAACCGTATTTGACCATGAAGTGTTAGATGAAATTATTGCTCAATCTGCGCAATTAAAAAGGCTAGTGGCCATTCATTTAAAGTTGGACACAGGGATGTCAAGGATTGGAGTACCGTCCGCTGCTCAGGCACTCACTCTTGCGAAAAAGGCCATTGCGGTTCCTTTTGTTTATTTAGAAGGAATCTTTACTCATTTTTCCAGTGCGGATAGTAAAGATAAAGCTTTTACATTTGACCAATTTAATAAATTTCAAGAAATAATTGGCCATATTGAAAATGAAGGAATTCATATACCTTTGAAACATTGTTGCAATAGTGCAGCCACCATGAATTTTCCAGAAATGCACTTGGATATGGTGCGAATTGGAGTTGCTCTATACGGTTTATATCCTGATGCCTCCTAAAAAAACACCCTATCCGTTTAAAACAAGCAATGAGCTTTAAAACAAAAGATGCTTCTTGAATTCAAATCGCCCCACTTAACAGTTGTGGCACACAAGAATTATAAGATTGTAGAAAAATAGCTAAGGTATGCTGGTACAAAGATACAAACGGAGAATTTTCTCTAATCAGGGTAAAAATTAGCTGTTTTCGTATTTATGGAATGTTCACTCATTTTGCGCGTAAAACATTTACTGCAAGTGATATGTATATCATAACACAATCGCTAAAATAAGTGGTCATCGGTCGTTCAACGGTACAAAAATTTATAACATCCCTAAAAAAAACCAAGCATGAACACTTAAGGTTTATGCTTGGTTTTTTTTAACATAAGATTTTGTTTTTTGAAATAGTCTTGTGAAACTTTCTCATAAAAAGCTGCTTTTGTAGAGTAAAAATATGGGATTAACCACAAGAAACCGATTCCTAAAGTAATGATACTTAATATAAACCAACCGATAAAGCTTAAACATATTAAGAAATAATCAATTTTGTGTCCGTGCATCATACGACGACTTTCAGTAATAGCTTGGTTCATTGAATATTTCGGATGGTCATTTAATATAAAGTAGGTCATGGTATAAGAAAAAAATTTGATAATTCCTGGAATAATAAATAGTACTGTCCATAAAGAAAGGTAAACATTAATTAATAAAAATATTAAAATTGATTTAATACATTTATTGACCTTTGTAAACCATTCAAATAATTGCTCAATTTCAACTGTTTTTTCACGAACTGTATTTAAAGCAAGTTGAGAGGCGCCTAAAATTAAAGGCCCAATCATTAGTACTACAATAATATCTATCATAAACGATTCTATTACTTTGCTCCCGCCCCAAGACCATACAAAGGGAAATATAATGATTAATGTAACTCCTACTGCTAATCCCCATCTTTCATCAAGCTCATCAAGTGCCTGTTCTTTCAAATCATTAATCATACAAAAATCCTCCTAAATCTCATGAACCTTTTTAACTTATACAATTCTTGTAGAGATGACAATAGCATTTTAGAAAACTATAACTGTATTTAATCCCATGGCATGAGGATTAACACCTTTATTAAATCAAAAACTTAAACATCACCTGTATCTCGTTGCTAAAGAAGGAATCATATTTTTGTGCGTTGAGGGGGATAATGTTCGAATATAAAGCTTTCTAACAAGACACATAAAATCTATGGCAAGACAATACCTGATTCAAAAAAGCTGATGACCTTTAAGATAGAGAAGATTAGCTTTTATTTTATCACCGTTGCTTTTTTTCGTATAAATAATCTTTATATACCAAAAAAGCAACGATGATAAAGCTAATACTAACAATCTGAAATATTGTATCTAAGTTATACCACTTAGTGAAAATTCCTAATACAAATGTGCTCATTCCAACACCAATGTCAAAACTGGAAAAGAAAGTCGCGTTGGCTGCTCCGGTTTTTTCTTTACTTACTTTCTGAACAGCCCATGTTTGTAAAGACAGCATAATTGTACTATAACCTGCACCGAATAAAATACCAGCAATAATAAAGTGTAAATCATTTGTTGCATAAGATAAAATAATCAATGACAAAAACCCGATCAAAGCGGATTTAATGATTATAGACCAAGGTCCTCGCTTATCATACCATTTTCCAGTAAACGGACGTATTAAAGTTGAAACAATAGCATTTATAAGAAAGAATAGAAAAATATGCTCTAACCCCTTTTGTTTTCCAAATAGAACTAGGAAGTTCATAATAGCCCCAAAACTAAATGTTGTTATTACCGCTAGTAAGGCCTGAAACCATACCTCTTTTTCAAAAATCATATTCAAAAATCGAAATGATTGCTTTTCAACTTTTACAGGAACAGGAAAATAGGTAAATTGAATCGCAATGACTGCTAATAGACTGAGTATAACGGATGAACGAATTAATATATCGAAGGTAAAATTATCATATATAAAGATACCCACACTCGGTGCAATAATTGCCCCAATCGTTGCGGAAATAGAAAAATATCCCATCCCCTCTCCTAATCGTGTCTTTGGAATTGATTCCACAGCCATTGTACTATTAGCTGTTGTCAACGTACCCCATGCTGCTCCACGAAAAACTTGTAACAATAGGAACAGACATACAATATGAAGAAAAGGATAAACTAATGTAATGAACAGTAAAGCTATACCTGCACCAATAACTAGACTTTTCCCTTGGTTATCAATTAAATAGTATCCTATAAAAGGTCTGATTAGAACAGTGCCTATCGTCAATAACGCCGTTACTAAACCTACCTGCATAGTAGATGCATTCATACTTAACAAATAGACTGGTAAAATAGGGATTAACATTTCAAATCCTATAAATACTAAAAAGTTGCTGATAAATAAAAACAGAAATGATTTATTAAATATTTTTTGATTTGTCATACTATTATTCCTCGCTTCTAAGTTATTTAGCTAATTTAGAAACAAAGAGAATGTTTGCCGTGTTATTGCTAAGTCATGGACCTTACTTTTTTGAAAATATATCATAATTACACTAATATTAAATAATAAAGGAGCAGTAATTAATATTTCATACCAACCGAAATCATTTTCGATAAACCAAGGTAAAAGTCTCATAGTCGCAGAAAATACAAGTAAGTTTAGTACTAAAAGTAATAATTGTATAAGAGATAACTTGATATTTATGTTCATTTGTTTCATTTTGTCCCCCAAAAAAAATTGTATCTTAATGCTACTCTAATTTTAATTAATAACAACAAGGTATTTCTGTATAAAAAACAACTGTGTTTAGGAAATAATGTTTCCCTTTAAAAAAAATAAAGAAGCTATACAATTAATACCATTCTCCCTTATCTAAGTTCTATGCTAATTGTGCAACTGTATATATACACAAAAAGCCCCTCAAGATAGCTCCTAAGGGGTGTTAGATAAATCTTAATTACATACAATTCCTTTTGCTAGAGCTTCTTTTGTTGATACACAAGTGTAGCCAAGTTCTTTCGCAACCACTTCACATGTGATTTCACCGTTCAGTGTGTTTAGGCCAAGTTTTAAGGCCTCGTCTTCAAAGATTGCTCTTTGTAAGCCTTTTTTGGCAATTTGTAAGGCATATGGAATAGTTACATTCGTTAAAGCAATAGTAGATGTTCTTGGAACAGCGCCCGGCATATTAGGAACGGAGTAGTGAAGTATCCCGTATTTTTCAAAAGTTGGATTATCATGTGTTGTTACATGATCACATGTTTCCACCACTCCACCTTGGTCAATCGCTACATCCACAATTACAGCACCAGATTTCATTGTTTTTACCATTTCTTCCGTGACAAGTTTAGGAGCTTTAGCACCGGGAATTAATACAGCACTAATTAAAAGGTCTGTTTGTTTTACTGTTTCCGCGATATTGAACGGATTAGACATCAATGTTTTGATTTGAGTACCGAAAATATCGTCTAGTTGGCGTAATCGGTCTGCATTCACGTCAATGATTGTTACATCAGCACCAAGGCCGATGGCCATTTTCGCAGCATTTGTTCCGACGATACCTCCTCCGATAATGGCAACTTTACCACGGTTTACACCAGGAACCCCTGCAAGAAGAATACCTTGACCACCGTTCGATTTTTGCAAGAATTGTGCTCCGATTTGTACAGCCATACGTCCCGCTACCTCACTCATTGGTGTAAGAAGGGGAAGCGTATGATTCACTTCTACTGTTTCGTATGCAATTGCAGTAACCTTTGCATCTTTAAGAGCCTGTGCTAAAGCAGGTTCCGCCGCCAAATGTAAGTATGTGAATAGAATTAATCCTGGTCGGAAGTAAGCATATTCACTGACGAGAGGCTCTTTTACCTTCATAATCATTTCCGATTGCTCCCATACTTCAGCAGCACTTTCAAGAATTTCAGCACCAGCATGTACATAATCTGCATTTCTGAATCCACTTCCAACACCAGCGTTTGTTTCAACTAACACCTTATGACCAGCTTTTACAAATGGAATAATTCCTGCAGGTGTAAGCGCCACACGATTTTCATTATTTTTTATTTCCTTTGGTACTCCAATAATCATTAGATTGCCTCCCCGGATTCATCTTTGAGTTATTTTTCTGTAATCCAAGTATAGAGTGTTCAAAATACTTTTTCATTGTTGAGAAAAGAGAAAAAGACAGTATCTTTTTGTGAAATTCCACAAAAGAATACTGCTACGTGGACCTTGGTAATATTACTTTTCCATACTTGTCATGTTTTTTCTGCTCAACTACAAAGTCGATTAATTAATAAAGTTTTTGTTGCAAAGTTTGCAAAAATATAAACAGGTTGATAAATGAGGAGAAATATTGAGATTATGGCTATTAAATGTTGTAATTCATTGTACGTCAAAAAGACGAAGTCTAGTTGGAGACTTCGTCTTTGTTTATATAAAGCTTAAGAGAAAGACGACCTCAAGGGCACTTTCTTTTAGCTATCTGTACCAGAGCCAAAAATAATACAACTATATATTACAATTAGAAATATAATCACTAAAATTTTTGAGAAATATTTCATAAGATACTCCTTTTTTGATAAGATGTGTAAAATGTTTTTTCAAAAATTAAGTCAGAGAATAACAAGGAAAAAAGCATTATATTTGGAATATACTTAGGTATAAAGTCATATTCAATTGCATTTAGAAAATTATGTAAATGATATGTATATTATTAAATTGTAGTACCTAGTAAATTAACTAAATGATCAGTTCTTTTGCTCTGAATGTTTTTTTATATTGTTTAAATTCTTGTTTATCAACTCTAAATTTTTCACCAGTATTGATGTTTTTTACTAAATATGTTTTAGTAGTATATTCTTTTAATAAAAAATAAAAGAAATATACCCAGAAAGATAATGTGAAAGTCAAAGGAGTTAAGAATACTCCTGTAATAAACATTACAATCTCCAAACCTGAATTTACTCGTTTTAAAACAAAATTTTGTCCTGTTGCCGCTTCATCTTGTTGTAGCCGTTGCATATGTTGTAAAGATGCAACAGTATCATAGCCCATGAAAAAACCTCCTTAAAGCTTAATGAAACACCTGTAAAATTTTCATATTTATAGGTAAGTACTAACAAAACGTGGATTTCGTACGCCAGGTTCAATTCTACAAAGAAAAATCTGCTTTCTATCTGCTAAGGACATTGGCTTTTGTTCACATTCATAATCTAGTGTTATACTAGTTTTAAAACATTATTTAGGCATTAGTATCTTGCTTGTGTGTCACTTTACCTTTATGTTAAATATAACTATGTACTTATCATTCCTAACATAATTATGAACATACCAGACAAAGATAAAATAGAAGGAATTGAAGAATGTAGTAAGACTAACTCACTGATAGCAGCAAAAAATACTTCCATAGATTGTGTTGCTTCAACAGTATCCAGTTTTTGTATAGCGATTCTTACCATATGAGATGCTCTGAAAAATAAACTTGTTGCAATTACATTTGAACAAATAGCAACTAACATAGATTGTATCGTTTACTCCCTACTAGGTGCTTATGTTGTAAAAAATCCATACATTGACTAAAAGCCAAAATGGTAAACTAGCTAATGACATTCCAAGTACATGTTCCTGAGCATCCAGAAGGTTCTGTAGCAAAATTTACAACAGAACCTTCTTATCCTTGTTGTTGTACTTTTATTTTGATCTTCGCATCTTTGTAAAATGCTAGTTTCTCTGCATTATACTCTTTTGTATATTGGTTAAACTTCTCCTTTTCATTTTTCAACACTTTTTCACGTTCATTTACTTTTGCAACAGCTTGATCAATTTTAGGGGCTATCCCTTCGTTATTCTCTTTTCCTTCTTGTATAATTTGAGCGTACAACTCCTGTTCTTGTGTCTCTAATTTTTCTAATTTTTGCATATCATTAAATAATTTTTCTTCTTGCTTTGCTGCATTTTCAAAAATTACATATACTTCCTCTTCAAGATTTAAACCTACACATCCTCCTAATAATGCCACTGATAGTGCGCTTACTAATGCTACTTTCCTATAAAACAATGTTAATTCCTCCCATGATGTTACATACGTTTATCATGCCAAAAGTTGACTGAAAAATGATTACTCTCATGATAAGCTTCAAATTCATATCCTTTTTCTTTTAATCCCTTTATAATTGCTGGCACAGCAGCAACAGATTGTGGATGAATATCATGCATTAAAATAACTTCTTGTGACTTCGTCGCGCCTGCAACTACATTTTGAACAATCTGAGCTGAGGCAGTGTCAACTGGTATTCTGTTATACTTCCAATCTAAAGAGTCAATTGTCCAATCCCATACTTTAAAATTAGCTTCTACAACCTTATTGCGAAGTGCCTCATTTAAGCCAGGCATCGAACCATATGGAGGACGCGTTAATTTGGGGCCTTCTCCAATAATGTTTTCAATTAATCTTTGATCTTCTTTCATTTCATTTACATACTCGCCACTTGTATACAACTTTTTGAAGTCATGTGTCATACTATGCATCCCCACATAATGACCTTCTGCTTTTTCGCGTTTTACTAAATCTAGAAACTGTTTTACATTCTCTCCAATTAAGAAAAACGTTGCTTTCACATCATTTTCCTTTAAGGTTTTTAACAATTCCTCCGTATACTTACCAGGTCCGTCATCGAAAGTAAGATAAGCAATTTTTCTCTCCTTACCATTAAAGCGACTTGGTGTCGATTTGCTTACTTCACTTTTTGGCTGTTCACTTGCTAGCTGTACATCATTTTCTTGCTTAGCAACAGCCTTTGCAGGTGAATTGATAAATTGGAACAAAAAATAGCTAACCGCTATTACAACAATAGCCATAATTGTAATTATTATTCGTTTGTTATTACGGGTATTTCTCATCAGTAAAATCCTTCCTTTTATAAATCTATTTATATTAATTTACATATATTTTTGAGCTGTTTATTTTTACTAATGGTAGTTATTCTCCGGCGCTTTCCTTCGTAATATATACAATGTGATAAAACAATTTCTCAGTTATTCCGGCTTTAATACAAGTATAAGATGTTTAATATTTTTATTCATCGTTGAGAAAAAAGAAAAAAGCATCATCCTTTTGTGGAATTCCACAAAAGGATGATGCTACATGAATTTTTGTAACTTGAGATCCAAGTATAGAACCATTTTTTGATTCGAATCTTTTAAATCGATGTTACTGATTTCGCAGATACGTTTAAGTCTATAGCTCAGTGTATTGACGTGAATATTCAAAGTCTTGGCCACTTCGCTGGTATTACTGTCTTTATTTAAAAAGATTTCCAACGTTTCTACAAGATTACAATTATATTTATGATCATACTCATGCAGCTTCTGCAACGCCTGGTTTTCATACTCTTCTTTCTTTCTTTGCTCGAGTAGAAGGTCAATTAATTGATAAATCCCCATGTTTTGATAGCTATGGATATTGGTTGTGTCAGAAGGGAATTTTTCCTTTATAGATAATACAGTTAATGTTTCTTTGTAAGCTTTACTGATTTTTTGATAATCGCTGTATATACTGCTGAACGCTGGCTTGATAGATTTAATTCCAAATCGCTTTTCCATCCTGTGAACAAATCTTTCGACGAAATCGTTGATTTCATAAGAAGGTTGACTGAGATTATCTAACGAAATAAGAAGAATTAATTTGTTACAATCAATTGTGTAAAGTAATAGTTTCAAATGTTCGCTTGTTTTCAACAAATAAGAAATTTGTTTTTCTTTTTCACTCGTAATTTCTTGTTCAAAATGAAATACAACAACGCTAAATAAGGAAGCTGAGGTAATATGAAGCATCTGGAAACTTTCAACAATTTCCTCATTTGTCTGTATATGATTGGTTAGTAGCTTCCAAAAAAATTCTTGTGAACGTTCGTCACTTTTATTTTTTCGAGTTTGAAGCTGTAGCAGCTTACTTTTTACAGCTTCAGAAGCTTTTTTCAGCAAGTTATAATCTTGTTCAGTTAAAGATTGCTCGATTTCCAAAGCCCAAATAAATCCCAGTACGTCCTCCTTGTTCCAAATGGAAATCGCAACTCTATCACCGAGGCCAATATTATCCATCTTTTTTACATGAATAGGTTCACGACTTTTTAAAAGAGCAGGAATAATCCCCTCTTTCCATAAGTTATTAATTACTTTTTCGGGTACGCGGCGCCCCATAATAGTTGCAACTCTCGCAGAGTCTGTTCTTTCATCATGGGTACTATATGCAAGAAGACGATGATTCACATCTTCTACAGTAATGGGGCATTGCAGAATCTCACTGATTATATCAGCAAATTCCTCCAAATTATTGAAGGTAACTTTAAAAGAATTATTTTTCATATATGTTCAGATTCACCTATCCTATTTAAAATATATTTTTTATTTACTTTAGAGGATATCATCTATTGTGTAAATTAACAAAATCATAACATACTCCCGCTAGTCCTTTGCAAATGAACGATTTTTTTAAATTTTTCAATTATCACTTAGGTAACATCCAATTATTTACAGGATAATATCTGTTTGTAATGTTTCTACTTGAACGGATTTTGCTTTTTATTCCTATTAGGGGTCACCTTACATGCCCATCAACCTAATAGAACGGGTTGCCCCCAAAACGATAAAAATGAACTTCGTTGCTATAAAAGACACAAAATTTTCGTTTTGGGGATAATTGTACATGCCCATCAAGCTAAGGGTGGGCTTTCTATGAACTTCCGTTCTTATTGTCTACATACTTGATATTTTGTTTATTTGTTTTTTAAAATACGCATACCAAATAAACCTTGATAAGGTGTATTTTTAAAGATTATACAGTTTTCTGCTTTAGGTTAGATCTAGTACACTGATAAACGACACCTAAAATATCAAAGACTGTTTTTTTCTCATATCGATGGGATTTCCGTCCGTTTTTCTGTAAGAGGTCAAACAGACGAAGAAAAATTTTTGATACTTCTTCGGTGTCTTTTTGTATAGCTTCATATACTAAGTACAGATGATCTTGAATCATATAAATTGCTTTATATTCACTTAATTCTTTTTGTTTTTTCTTTAGTAACAGCTGCCGCATTTTGAACATAGTGGAAGAACAAAGAAAAATAGCGATTAACTGTCCATAAAGATGACATTCTAGATGCTCTCGCTTAATATTGTGACAATGATTGATACCAAAAAGTGATTTCCATGTTTTAAATACAATCTCAATTTGCCAGCGTAGTGAGTAGATATCATGAACCTGTTCCATCGGAACAATTTCCCATGGTATGTTGGTAATATAAACGTTGATTTCTGTTAATCGTTTACTTTTTTCAGAGTATGTAACTCCTTTTTTCTTTTCAATATAAATTTGCTGTTTCCTACGTTTATGAATTTGAGTTGATGTGAGTCTGTATATTACAACTCGTGAGGGTAATTTTTGTTGTCCAATATAGGCACTCCGAATTTCATAAGTATCTCCTGGTTTTATCTGATGCATAATATCTTCAAGGTTAAGTAAAACATATAAAGATTGCTTTTTTACTGTCCCATCCCGAAAGAATTCTGGAGATTCATTTTTTACATATACTCTATTATTTAATTTCAATCGCGAAACATAGAATACACCTCGTTGATCCATCTGGTCTAAATCTTTTAGAGAAAAGTATCCTAAATCTCGAATACATAAATCTCCTGGGCATAAGGTATCTAAACAATCTGTACCAAAGGTTTTATCATTATTTTTACCTGGCTCCATTTGAAAATTGAGGAATTTTCCACTATGTAAATCATACTCTAACTGAATTTTAATACCGGCTGTTTGTGCACATCCTCCTGAACCAGGATAAATAGGAGCCAAATGATTGGGGACCTGAAAAATAGTAGCATCTAAAATACGTTTACGTTGAAAATAAGCAGTATATTGGTTTTGGATTTGAGACGAATCGTTTAGTTGGCTTTTGACTAAAAGAGAAAATATACGCTGTAGAAATAAAACAGCGCATCGGTTAAAGCGTTGATTAAGTCCTTCTGGACTCATGAGTGTAGCTGTATTTGCATAAAGTTGACTACATAATCGAGTGAGGGAACCACTTGCTACATGTTGACTGATCCAAATACATAAAGCAGCCAAATCTCGTGCCCCATATTTACTTTTACGTTTTACAAAACCTGTTTCCTGTGCAAGTTGTTGAAGGGTATCGGGAGATAAATGTCGCTGTAATTCTTCAGCAAACAAATGAAACTCATCTTGAATCGAAAGGTTCATAAAAAACGCCATCCTTTCTGTATATTTCTACAAAAAGAATAGCGCTTTTTTCGTTATATGGATATAAAATTATTTATGGTGACCCCTACTACAAAAATTGTAGCATCTCCTTTTAAAGAGTTATTTAAAATATTTTTATTTCATGATTAGATTAAGAAAAACAAATAATAGAGTTGTTTAATTATTATTCCCTTAACGATTTCGTAATTTTAACATGATATTTTTTATGAAATACGTTTAAAATCCTTGTTTATACACGCTTGTTTTAGTTTCTTTGACTTCAGAAGATATTTAATATCAGAGATATTATCGTATGAAAGTTGAACATAATAATAGTTAATATACTCAAGCAATGCAAATACATAAATAAATCCAGAAACAGATAGTCCTCCTAAAGGTAATGAAGGATACCAATAAAAAAAATCGACAACAAACGTAATAAGTCCAGTGAAAATCAATCCAATGTTCACTTTCTTTAAAGTTTTTAATCGTTGAACAACCCAAACGGGAGTAATAGATGTTTTCTCATTTTTTAGTCTTTTCCTTTTTACGTACCAGTAAACAGTACCTTGTAGTAAGAGAAACTCCAAAAGAAGAAATGAAATCCAAAAAGAATATAGCGAGTATAAATGTAATTTAGGATAGGCATAATTAATTAAAAAACTTACAAAAACAAAAGTAATTACCCCAAATAACTCACCTTTATATAAATACGAAAGCCTCTTTTCTATATTTCCCCTCATAATCCACACCTTTTCAAATCATTATTTTTATGTATAGTGTTTAAATAAATTTATCTTTTTCCGACAGAAGACTCCTTCCTCAAAAATGTGAAGGTGTGAAACACCAATTTTAGGTGGGAGATGAATGTCGGTAGGCGTAAGCCTACGTTTTTTTGTATAATGAAAGAATCATACAAGAAAGCGAGGTGCAATCCATGTTAGTCAATAAGACATATAAATTTCGTATCTATCCGAATGAAGAACAAGAAATATTAATTGCTAAAACCATTGGTTGCAGTCGCTTTGTATTCAATCGTTTTCTTGCTCTATGGAATGACACCTACAAAGAAACAGGAAAAGGATTAACCTATAATTCTTGCTCTGCCGAGCTCACTCAATTAAAAAAGCACAAGGATACGATATGGTTAAAAGAAGTAGATAGTATTGCTCTTCAATCCACATTGAAAAATCTAGCAGATGCTTTTTCACGCTTTTTCAAGAAACAGAACGATCTTCCACGATTCAAGTCCAAAAAGAATAAAGTTCAATCGTATACAACAAAACAAACAAACGGTAATATCGCTGTAATGGACAATAAAATCAAGTTACCTAAACTTGGTCTTGTTACATTTTCGAAGAGTCGTGAGATAAAAGGACGTATTCTGAATGCTACCGTTAGACGTAATCCAAGTGGTAAATACTTTGTATCTTTGTTAGTTGAAACAGATGTACAAGAATTACCGAAAACAGGTTCATCCGTTGGGATTGATGTGGGGTTAAAGGATTTTGCCATTCTTTCAAATGGAAATACATACAAAAACCCTAAATTCTTTCGTACATTAGAAAAAAAGCTAGCGGAAGCACAACGCATCCTTTCCAGAAGAACGAAAGGTTCTTCGAACTGGAATAAACAACGTGTGAAAGTGGCACGAATACATGAACATATTACAAATGCAAGAAAAGATTACTTGGATAAAATCTCTACCGAAATCATCAAAAACCACGATGTAATTGGTATTGAGGATCTACAAGTAAGCAATATGCTAAAAAACGGTAAACTTGCAAAAGCAATCAGCGAAGTATCTTGGTCACAATTCAGAAATATGTTGGAATACAAAGCAAAATGGTACGGGAAGCGAGTTGTGGTTGTATCAAAAAAGTTTGCTTCTAGTCAGCTATGTTCGAGTTGTGGTTACCAAAATAAAGACGTTAAAAATCTAAATCTTCGTGAATGGGATTGCCCTTCTTGTGGCACACATCACGATAGAGATGTTAACGCAGGACTAAATCTTAGAAACGAAGCTATTCGTCTCTTAACCGTAGGAACTACGGGGATAGCCTAATCAATTAGAAACCGTTAGGTTTCCGTACTTAGGAATCTCCCACTTCAAACAGTCCGTCAGGACATTAAGTGGTGAGTAGTTCAATTAAACGTATAGTATTGTTTTCCATACTCCTTATATCACCAGTCCTTAAGTTAATTTACCTTATGAATACACTCTATTACACATTTGCGTAAAAATAAATCCCATAAATTACGATACTACCAGTACATAGGGCTTTCCCCTAACCACAAAATAGAATATACGTTCTTGTTTTATTTCCAGTACTATCATACACGATGTGACATAAAAAGGAAATAGAAACTTCGTGCTATGTACGACCAACATTCATCCCCTCCCTACCACCTAGGCTATGCCCTGTACGTGCTTGAGGAAGGGGACTTCTGTTGGAGTACTGTTAAAGTATCTTCTAATGTAGTGAGCAAAAAATACTACCTTGTAAAAGAACAAGGTGGTGTTATGTCTAGATTACTCATTAAAGGTAGAAAACTATTATTCTTGCCTATTGATAATTTGTGCTAAATCAATGAAGAAGCTTAATGATTCGGGATTAGCCATGGAACCTTGATTGACTACCTTTTCTGCCGGAAATCCTAATAGAATTTTGCGAATTGGGACTTCTAGTTTCTTTCCACTCAATGTTTTCGGGATTTTCTCTACTGTATAAACTTCGTCAGGAACAAACCGAGGTGAAACCTTTTGTTTGATCTCAGCTTTTATTGTTTCTTTTAAGTCTTCACTCATATTTACTCCAGGTTTTAACACTACAAAGAGCGGCATAAATGATCTACGTCCAAGGAGTTCTAAATCAATCACCAAGCTCTCCATAATGTCGTTTAGAGCCTCAACCACACGATAGATTTCACTAGTCCCTAGGCGTACCCCCAGCCGATTGATGGTGGAGTCTGACCGTCCGAAAATGACACAGCTGCCTTTATCATCAATTTTAATCCAATCACCATGTCTCCAAATCCCTGGATACATCTCAAAATAACTTTCAAGATAACGTTTATTATTGTCATCTCCCCAAAAATAAAGGGGCATAGATGGCATTGGAGCAGTTATAACCAATTCTCCAACTTCATTGATAACTGGTTTTCCCTCATCATCGAATGATTGTACGTGCGCACCTAAAGAACGGGCTTGTATTTCTCCTGCGTAAACAGGCAATATAGGTGAGCCGCCAACAAATGCAGTACATACATCAGTTCCTCCACTGGTTGAAACAAGCCATACATCTTTTTCACATTCTCATATACCCATAAGAATCCTTCTACAGGTAGAGGTGAACCGGTTGAACAAATAGATCTTAACTTGGAAAAACTGTGCCTTTCTTTTGGCTTAATCCCGAATTTCATACAAGCACTTAAGAAACCGGCACTTGTACCAAAGAAAGTAACACCGACTTCTTCTGCAAGGTCCCATAATACATGTATACTAGGATAAGATGGGCTGCCGTCATATAAAACAATCGTGCCTCCAGCCAAAAGACCACCCACCAATAGGTTCCACATCATCCAGCCTGTCGTTGTAAACCAAAAGAACACATCATCCTGGTTAACACCCTGTTCAACTAATAATGTCTTAAGCTGTTCTAATAGTATTCCACCTTGACTTTGTACGATTGGTTTTGGCAATCCTGTTGTTCCTGAAGAAAATAAAATCCATAGAGGATGATCAAATGGCACGCTCTCGAAGACAAGCTCACAATCCCCTGTAAGATGTCATTCCAATACATTGTATTATCATTCAACTTAGAATCATTACTGTTGACGTAAGGGATTAAAATCGTCTTCTTTAAGGTAGGCAGCCCTGATTGAAGTTCCAAAACATTTGTTATTCTATTCTGAATTTTTCCGTTATAGTAATATCCGTCAACCGCAAATAAAATAGTCGGTTCAATTTGCTTAAATCGGTCAATAACAGTACCTGTTCCGAAATCCGGGGAACAGCTGGACCAAATGGCCCCAATACTGGCACATGCTAAAAAAGCGATTATGGTTTCAGGGATATTAGGCATATAAGCAACAACACGATCTCCTGGTTTAACCCCTAATTTCTTTAGGAAATTTGCAACCATTGCCGTCTTTTCCTGAAGTTCTTGCCAGCTTATTTCTGTTCTCGAAGTGATTTCTGATTGAAAGATTACTGCCGGTTTATTTCCCTACTACCGTGAAAGACATGTTCAGCATAATTTAACGTAGAACCAGTGAACCATTTTGCACCAGGCATCTTTCTTGATTTCAGAACTTGACTATACGGTGTGTTAGATTTGATTTGGCAATAATTCCAAATGCTTTCCCAGAACGATTCAAGTTCTTCAACAGACCATTTCCATAGTTCCTTTTGATTTCCAAAAGATAAACCCTTCTCTTTTTGAGCCATTTCATAAAAAGGCTGACACCTGAGTTTTCAATCTGCTGCTGTGATGGTTCCCATAATAAAACGCCTTCAGTAATCGCTTTCATTATTATTCCTCCTAAATTAGCAATTATTTTATGAAGTAAATAATAACTATGTACAGCATGCGCTCTTGAAATACCTTTTTTATTTCATTTTTTCCCTGAAATCACATCCTCCTCGTGGTTTCCCTTAACGTCATATTTGCACCAGAACCATATATATTGCCGTTGGTATTCGTGAAGATGGTTCGAAAGAAGTACTCGCTTATACGATTGCCCCAACAGAATCAGCATTTATCTGGAAAAACTTCTTGAAGATCTAAAAGAACGTGGTGTAGAAGAAGTCCTTTTATTCATCTCTGACGGCTTAAAAGGCATAACAGATAGTATCTTTACCGTGTATCCAAAAGTGCAATACCAAGCGTGTTGCGTCCATATTTCACGTAATATCTCACATAAAGTACGTATGAGTGACCGTGCTGAAATTTGTGATGACTTCAAATCCATTTATCGTGCTAATAATCTGGAAATAGGTCAAAAAGCGCTTCACAACTCGATGTCATTTAGGCTTCGATTAAGCTCGATCAGAACTAACAGCGATGTTTCAAGACAAAAATTAAAGAACTTCTACAAGAAAAGGAATCCTTTATTTACACAAAATTATTGAAGGTACCTTTTTACTCTTAGTAAATATAACTAATAATAAAACCTAATATAATATAAATCTTTATATTAAAAAGAATTAAAGATAAAACTATTATACATGCTATAAAACGTATGCAATCCCTTGAGAGACAAGGGGTTCACGTTACAAATACCGTACAAAATCATAAATTCCATTTTATTGTAACGTAATCAAGCGTGATGAAGTGGGGTCTCATAAACTTCAAATCTACAATTTATCAGAAACGTAACACATGATATCTACATAAATTCAAAAGTTCTTTAATACAAAAAATGTATAACAAATACATCTATAAATGGATACTGTTATAAACAAGATTTCCACAAATAGTGAAAATCTATTCACATTTCATCAACAATCCAAACAGCTTTATAAACAATACGCACTCAATAAACATAATTAACAGATATATTGTCGATTTTAAGTGGATTTCTAAGTGAAACTCGATTCTATCAGCAATTATTCTATATTTCTATTCACAATAGGTCTGATTTGTCCAGATATCCACGCATTATTAAAAAATCTTGGTGATAATATGTAGATATATAAGCATAATTGCGTTTGAAAATTCAGAAAAATAAACCTGAAGTCTGTGGATTAGCATACATAACTCTCATAACCTGTATGTAAATGTATAAATAACAGAGTATTTTACGAATCAATGAAGGGAAAGGAAACAAATTTTTTGTCCGAATGAATAAGAGAAAGAAGCAAAGCCAACACGAATAGCCCTCCCTTTTTGATTTTTTCAAAAAGGAGGGCGCCTATACTTACATTGCTACAAGTAGTTGATCGACAGAAGGAATTTCTTTCGTTTTCCGGTAACACTCTTCTAAGGAGTGCAGAAAACGAATCAGTTCGAAGTCTTCTGGTACTGCGATTACACGAAGATCTTCTTTCGGCAATCTATCTATTTTTTCAAGGAACAGCTCTCGAATATCACTAGGAATAAATCGCTCTTTATGCCCTTTCGTTTTCAACAACTCACGAATTTCGATTTCTAACGCAATATATGCGTGGATATGCACACCTTGCTCAAAGGCATATTTTCTAAATAACGATTCTTCTTGATATTTCATGTAATTTTGATGGTATGCTGTTTCAGTTACTGGGACAGCGTATTTCGAATGAAGCAGCTCATAAGCATTATGAAATAGCTTCTTCACATTACGTATGGAGTACATAGAGAAATGTATACCAAAATCGAATATCGCTTGTTCTTGTTTTTCTTGTGGTACATGATGTGTAATAAGTGGATACATACCCTCTTTTGCAGCTGCATCCAGTACCCGATATTGAGAAGATTGATTTAACAGTTTACGTAATGTATAAACAAGTTTTTTCGGATATCCTTCTTGTCGATCAATCATATCGCGTAGGCCACGAATAACCTGACGAATTTGACGATGACAGCTATGTTTAAGGACATTAATAAACTGATTCATATCTTTGGTAAATTCACCAATATTCATTTCACTTAATAGATTCTCAATAAACTTTGTTTTACGTGCATATGTAACTCTTGGCGTAAATGGATCACGGTACGCTTCTCCTGCTTCTTTTTCACAGAGAAAATCAGGATGAACAGATAGATGCAGTATTGTATACTGTTTTTTGTTCTTCTTGCCTTTTTCTAACTTGCAAATTTTAAATAAGGCAGATCCCGTGCAAGAGAATGTATGTGTTAATTCACTCATGACAGAACGTATTTGGTGTGGAAATTTTTTATGTAAGAAACAATACATACCACCAAAATGAGTTTGTTGTCCTTGTTCATCTGTTTTATATAGTGAGCGTTTTAAAGTAGTTTCTCTTTTCTGTTGCATTGCAACATCCATAAATAGCTTTTTAGCAGCTACTGACAGTTCGAAAAACGCTTTAGTAAACACGACAGGGCTTATAAAGGTATAAGGGTTCGCTTTATTTGTTTCTTCATTCATGAAGTGAGTTAATGTAATTCTATGTTTTCCACCCATTTCATTTTCGATTTGGATGATGTTATGAAGGCTTAGCTTCTTTAACGCAATATAGAATTGCGAATGATGAATATGTGCAAATGCTTCTTTATAGTTTTTATAGTCTTCCCATAGCATGTGTACCGACACATGAGAAAGTACACCAAATGTATTACATTTTTTATGTAAGAATAGAAATACTTCTAAATCTGCATTTGTAATACCATAAAGTTTATGTTTTCGCCCGTTTGCTTTAGAAAAGGCATGTTTCATTTGAAGTGAAAAGATGGCTTCGCTTTTTCAACAAACTGTTCCTCATCTGCAAGTCGTTCTTCGTATGACATAGACTTTACAATATCCTCTAGATAGGTATCTTTATAGCTATAGTACTTATCTTCCATAGCCTCAACGAGTTTTTGCCATGATTTAATTGTAACTAACACGGCAGTAGTTGGTTCCCCGTTTAAGCTACGTTTGTTTTTAATAACAAATGGTTTCGCCATCTTTTTCACCTCCTTTCATTTATTCAATGTAATATCTATCAAAATAGGATATAAAATATCACTTTTGATTATATCAAATTGAATTTTGCTGAAAGGTGGCTCTTTAAGAGAAAAGATGAAACGATGAAACGGGTCTGAATCCCTTGTGCCCCAAGGGATTCAGAGATGGGTAAAAATTTTTTATGACCACGATACCGCTATGCCATTTTTTAATGATGAAACGAAACGGAAAATCGAAAAATACGTCTGAAAGGTTGATATAAAGGGATTTCTAAGACTTTAATCAATTTTATACTACCGGGATACCGCTATAACGTTTCATATTTTATGAAACGAACCATTTCTAATGGAAGTCAAGAACCCCCTTGGTATATAAGCGTTTGTAAGAGATTTGGTGAAATCATTACTACCGGGATACCGCTATAAGCGTTTCATGTTTGAAACGACATGCTACCAGGATACCGCTATAGCGTTTCATGTTTCGTGAAATGTCTATTTAGGAAACGAATGGATGAACCCCTTGATATATAAGGGATTGGAGCGTTTTTGTTAAAAAAGTTTCTACCGGGATACCGCTATAAGATGTTGCACTTTGAAATCTTATTTTGAATAAGAATCCTTTTATATCAAGGGTTTATCGGGGTTTTGAAATTTTTTTGGATATTTATTTTTGAAACGCTAATAGAGTATTTGCGTTTCAAAATGTAGTTGTAAACTACCGAGATACCGCTATAAGATGTTGTGCTTTGAAACGTTAAAGGAGCATTTGCGTTTCAAGGTGTAGATGCAACCTGCCAGGATAACGCTATGAGATGTTGTGCTTTGAAACACTAAAGGAGCATTCACGTTGCAAGGTGTAGATGCAACCTACCAAGACAAGATACTGCTATAAGATGTTGTACTTTGAAACGTTAAAGGAGCATTCACGTTTCAAGGTGTAGATGCAACCTACCAAGATACCGCTATAAGATGTTGTACTTTGAAACGTTAAAGGAGCATCCACGTTTCAAGGTGTAGATGCAACCTGCCAGGATACCGCTATAAGATGTTGTGCCTTGAAACACTAAAGGAGCATTCACGTTTCAAGGTGTAGTTACAACCTGCCAGGATACCGCTATAAGATGTTGTGCTTTGAAACACTAAAGGAGCATTCACGTTTCAAGGTGTAGTTACAACCTGCCAGGATACCGCTATAAGATTTCACAATTTGTGTACATGAAATGCTTTTTAGGGCATAGAAATCGGAAATTTATACGCAGATAGCACAAATAGAACAATGTGAAACGTGACCAAGATATAGCTATAGGGTTTCGTGTTTCTCTTTCCTAGTGTAAGATTGTAATTTTACAAATAAAATCTGTCTTATATAATGAAATATAGAGATTATTTTCGGTATTTGAGTTTTAAACAGTAAAAAAGCTGCTGATGTCAAAGACTGAATCGAACTGATTATTCTGATAACGTTTCATTTTTTGCGTATACTGCCAGGATACCGCTATACCATTTCATAATATGAATGTAGTTTGTTTTAAGGAGGTTGATATAAAGTATGGAAAAGGTACTTCAACTGTTTAGAGATGCACTATTGTTATCTGCCCCCATTTATCAAGAGAATAAGCAGCTGTGGTCTAAATGGAATACGTATTATCAAGAAGTAGAAGCGAATCATGACAAGATTGTAACTTCAGCCAACGTTTCACCTTCTTTCTCTGCCCTCGTCTCTTGGCTCGGCCAGCAACAGGAACAAGGTGTATCTTTATTACAAATCTATGCGAACATTGAAAAGTATAAGGTTGAAATCGAGCGTTCCATAGGAAAAATTATCGAACAAGAGTTTGAAAGTGTAACTGTAATAGATAAACAGATTTCTTCCATAAACGAACCAAGTTTAAATGTTGATGTACCGCATGATGAATACTTTGAAGTAAATAATTCTGCTATGTATTATCAACTAAGAGATGGAATCGCAAAGAACAACTTTGAAGAAGATGAAACAACAAAGATGAAGGTATATCCAATAGAAGCGAAAAATGCAAATGGTGTAGCACAACTTTCTTCACATAAAGATGAAGATCTAAGGTTAATAAATACGGATGAAGCATCACGATGGAGTAAACTTGTCGATGGTGTAATAAGTAATATGGATGACTTAACAGCAGACTGTTTAGATTCCATTACCATTCAATGGTTAAATCAAGCACAGTCCCCTGATGAATTTATTGATTTCTCATATGAACAAGTGCTAGATATGTGTAATATTCCAAAAGCAACTGCCAATGGAATTGAATACTTTCGTGCAGAAGATAAAATAAAGATTGCGCAGCGTATTGCAGCATTAGCAAGTATCTTTATTTATCTAAATGATGATAATGAGGTAGTTGTATTAAACGATCGTGCTGAACCAGGTGAACGCTTTGAAGTGAAACGTGAAGTGATTAAAAGGCTATTTGTTTTAGATTCTGTTGTTCTCTGGAGAGACAAAAATACGAATGAATATATGGGTATTGAATCTTGCAGAATCAAGCCAGGAAGTTTCTTATCAAGTTACCTATATGGTTCAAGTACTACGACTGCATTACTGTCAAAAAAGCCCTTGAGTATAATAGCTATAGACATAAATACCATAAGAGGCTCATCCGTTACCTTACTTGGCAATGGAGAATTCGTCAAAGATATAGTAATTTACAAAGACCTTATTCCATTGGCGGAGATAAGGGACTGTTAGCCGTTATGGGAATCGATCAAAATGGACGTTCAAATCGTATTCGTGAACAATTAGAAAATGTTCTAATGGATCTAGAAAAAGAAAAAGTGATTTCACATTGGGCTTATAGCGAAGAAATGGATGAATCGATTTTGGGGAAAAGAAACTGGTTTAAAAATTATTACTTAAAATTAGGGATTATCATTTTACCACCAGAAGAGCTGATGCATAATACGGAAAATCTCGTAAAGAAAAAATTAGTTGATGTACCTGAAAAAGAATCAACGTCTTATAGTGCAGATGAAATGGAGCATATAATTAGAGAAAAAATCATGTATACACATACAAAGAAACATGTAACTATGCGTGAAATTGCAGATGAAATTGGATTATCACCTGCTACTTTATCAAGATTCTGCAATCAAAAGATGAAACGGCTATCCAAAAGCGTGAAAGAGAAATTAACAAAATGGTATGAAAGACAAAAGATAATTGAAACGATGTAAGATAAAGCATTATAAAGTAAATAGGAAAAAGCAGGATCGACACTTATTCAGATAAGTGACTACCCTGCTTTTTCCTATTTTGTATCATTTTCAATAAGTTTTGTTAACCTGTTCTTGATTTCTTCACTATCTGGGGCAACCTCTGCAGTTTTTCGTTTACGTATACGGCTCTCCTTCTCTTCCATTGTCTCTGAACTAGAATTTGTTAGCGTATCTTCATTATTTTCAGTCTGTTGTTGTGCTGCTGCGTTCATTTGTGTTAACCATTGCAAAGTAAGATTTGCAGTGGTATTTTTCCCATGTATTTCTGCATTTCTTTGAAGTTCTTGTTCTTGTGGTACAAGTGGGACAGTAGAAGTATACGCGGGTTCTCTGTACTGTGGCGTATGTTTCTCCATTATCTTTTCTTCTACAGGTTCTTCTTTTTCTTTATTAAAATTTCAGGATGAACAGGTATTCTTGCAGTTCCAAGTAAAACTCCTCCCATAATGACTTTTTATTACTATAATATCATGAGAAGGCTTTACCAAAATTGCGGAAGAACCATTTTACCACCGTTACTAACAGTTATGGAGTTACAGGTAAGCCAGAATGATTTTGTGGATATGAAATTAACAACATTCACAAATAAATTTCTAGAAATGACTGAAAAAGATAATGAATTAGATCCAAAAGAAGCACATTTTTTCTTGCTGTATATACAACTTTGTGAACTAACAACAGAGTTAAGTGAAGAGATACGTCAATATAACATGACATTGACAACCTCTCCCCTAACAAGAGATGTATCGTATAGAACCAAACTGTTAATCAAGAAAGATACTCAGCATGAGTTGTTCGAGGCACTAAATGAAAGTTATTTAGCAATATAAACACTAAAAATACAATGCTGTTATAGCATTGCATTTTTTGTTCGTAATAAGCAGTATATATAAGACTTATATATAAGTCTTATATATACTGCTTATTATATTAAGATTGATATAAAATTGATATATAAGAAGGTAAAACCTTTTTATATAAAGGTTTTATTATACGCTGCGTAAATAAGCCTTGTATGTACAGTGTATAATGGACATGTTATACAATATGTGAGTTTCATATCAACGTATAGTGCTATTTTTTAGGGATATGTGTAATGAATATAGTAATGATAGTGAAATCTTTTCTATTAAAAGTTTAGAATGTGAATCACATGAAATAAAAGATTAACATAGTATGTATACGCTGTATATATAAGGCGTATACATAAACCTTTGTAAATTAAAGGTTCTTTTGATGATGATATTTATAAGTCCTACATATAAGTTCTATATGTAAGTTTTATATATAATGCCTTGATATACGTCTTATAATGATGTACTATGTTTCTAGGAATAATTAACCAACGCTTTAAGGGGGGACAACTTGAACGAGGTTTTAAGTGAAAAGTATCAAACGATAAGATTTACAGATGAAGTAGTGAACATGTTTGCAGACATTCTTGAACAAGACGAGATACTATATAATGTCTTTCTATACATAGGGAACGTAGTTAATACACAATTTCAAGAAACCAACTACATGAGGGGCATATCGATTAATGAAATAGTGGAAAATGTAGTCATAGATAGGAGAGTAAAGAAAACAAAAGGCAAATCTTATTCATTAGAAGTTGAGCGCACAAATATATCAAGACGTTCAGCTGAAATAAGTGTTAGTACATTATCATCAATGTCCTTAATCTATGAAAAGGTTATGCACCCGTATAAATTTTTGATTTCAACTTATAGAGGGCAACAAGTACTTATTGAGTTAGGGAAAAGAAAAAAAGTTAATAAGGAGAGATAAAATAATGGCGAAAAATTTCTTGAAGAATGAAGTAGCAGTTAAGATGACGATGGTTGGTTTTGGTCAGGCTGGTACTAGAATGGTAGATAAATTTGCTGAATATAAACATACAGATGGAACAGCAGTATATAATTGCTTAGCATTAAACAGCAATGATGGAGATCTAGCAGAACTAAAAAATGTACCAAAAAGCAATCAAGTATCACTTAAATTAGGTGGTTTAGGTAAAAACCCCGAGCGTGCGGTAAAAGTGCTTGATTCAAATGATGATGCAAAAGAAAAATTAAAAGAATTTATCACAGAACGTGTAAGACCATCCGATGAACTTGTTTTATTTTTTGCAGGTCTAGGTGGAGGAACAGGAACTTCTACAATTATTAAGGCGATTGAAGAGTTTTCCGCTTTTCATAACAAGCCTATAATTAGACAAGAATTACAAACAGTTGCACAACAATATCCAATGGCAGAGATAAAAGCTAATCAAGCAAAATTTGCAAGAATAGCTTTTGAAAATGCTATTGAGCGTAAAGACTTTATTAAAATGGGGATTGTTGTAACCCTTCCAGTAAGAGCAGATGGACCGGATGTACTAAGACAAGTTAATAAATTTTCTCAGGAGATTTGGAAATTAGCTAACGATAAATCAAAAGGTGTAGCATTTGTAGTATTTGCTGATAATCAGCACTTTTACGATGAATTTAAAGAGCTAAATGAAAATGAGAAAAAGGTATTGCCAATGCACGTGATTATGCAAATCAACGCATTAGCGAAATTATTCATGAGCTAAATACAGCTACAAATGGCTCTGGTACATCTGTAATACTTGATTCGCAAGACTTTAAACGTATTTTACTTGAGAAAACGGGATGTTTAGTAATTAATAAGATTTCACGTAATATGAACCAGATAGAAAATAGCCATACAATTGTAGAGATGTTTAAAGAATCATTAAGCGGAAGCTCTTTCCATCATCCAATTGATTTGATGAAAAAGAATAATGATGGTTCTGTTGAAGCATCAAAAGTGCATCATTTTGGTATGCTTGCTATCCTAGATGAACAAAAAACATTGATGATTCCTTTATGGATGATGCTAAAGTAGAAGTTTCAAATAATCTACCTATAAACGGTACCGTTTTTAACGGGTATTTAGTAAGTAAGAATGATTTCTTGGGAAGTGTATATACGTTCTATAAAACTGATGCATTACCATCAAGGTTATCTAAAGGATTAGTTGAAGAGTTTAATGAATTTAAAGTGAAACAAAGTCAAATTCAATATAAAAAGTCTCAAATTAGTACAATAGAAAGTATAGATGATGATGAGGACTTAGGTTTTGCATTTGGAGATTTTATCGATATGGATAGTGACGAAGAAAATAAAGAAGCTGGAGTAAATGAAGATGATGCTGAATTAGCGGATTTTTAGATCCAGATAAGATGTTTGGTACTACAAAATAACAAAAAGGCTGGAGCTATCTCCAGCCTTTTTGTTATTCCTCCGTATCCATGAGAGATTTCATATAATCAATCATATTGTCATGTATGTACTGCTCAATGAAGAGTTGCTTTTTAGCTAAGTCTTCTTCTTTTTAAACCATCCTACCTTTTTAATACGTTCTTCATCAGGTTTATTACTCCAGAGGTCTTCCGCTTTTTTCTTAACTCTTGGCGTGCTCTATGTTCAATAATGAAATTGTCTAGTCTTTCTTGCCGTTGACGTAATTTTAAAGCTTCTGCATCTTCTGGTTGTGGTAACTGTTTTAATATATTTCCTATCTTTTCCTCGTACTGAGATTCAATATTTTTTATTTTTTCTTCTATCTGCTTATTTACCATTTTTTCAATTATTTCTGCAGTTGCTTGAAGGTTTAATTGAGTAGATACTTCATTTGTTTGATTCTCTAATGATACTGGTCTTAAATCAAATTGATGTGGTAAAAGTTCAATAATGGCATCTAGAGACCATTTCTCATCTCTTTTTTGTTTTATGAAAAGAGCAATTTCAAGATCTAAAGTATTATAGAGTTTTTCGTTTGTGTTATTGGTTCTTAAAGTTTCATGTAGCCCTTTTTCTTCTAAAATATTGAACCAATTATATACGGTATTATGGTGGCGTCCGACTAATTTAGAGAATTCTGTTATCCTCCATGCCTTCTCAAAAACATTATCGTTTAATATATCATCATCGTGTGTTTGATGGTCTTGTGAATCGTTTTTTTGATCAATCATTGTAACTACCTCCTTAAAAATCATCAAATATACACTTGGATTGAAATTAACATGTGAACTGAAATTAACATGTTAAGTATTATTTCGGTGATATCAATACAGATACCTACTAATTTAGGTATTTACATGAAATATGAGATTAACATATAACCAAGAGTGTATTAACAAAACATTAACTATAAATCTGCAACCTGTTTATATTGTTAATGTTTTGTTAACTAAAAACTCATAAATAGCAATGTTATATTAATGATAAGGAAATATAGGGGTTTTGTAAACAAATTATGAGGATATAATAACTTTGTTCTGTAGAAAACAAGAATAGTAAGTTATTAAATTCTAATTTTAATGTATAAAAAGATAGAAAAAAGCTACACTACTAATGTAGCGTAGCTGGTAAGCTTATTTTATAATACTAGGCCATATAAAACGGAAATCTATATAAATACTAGGTTGTATAGAGGCCTTTGAGTTAAGAGTAAGATTTTCAAAGTAATCTTGTTCAACTATTGATCTTCAATTGGATTTAATGTCTACCTATCTCTTTGATTATTTTTGGAGTGATACGAATTTCTGTATTGGTAGTATGTTCCTCGTTATTAATGATATGGATTTCATTGTTTTCTTTTAATATAAATATATAAGTGTGTTTTGTCACAGTATAGAATTTAATAGGTCTAGTGCTTCTAATTAGCTACAAGTAAGCGATTATAAAGTACACAAAATAGTATTTACATGTACAAATAAACATCTGTACATAACTGAGTATGAAATGTTATTGGGCCTATAGGCTGAATTCGACTGTTATCCATATGTTTTAAGTTAATTAGATCATATGGAATTAACATGATGAATGTTTATTGTTCATATCACCTCAAATCTTTACTGAAGCAGACATTAACATGAAATATGAGATTAACATATTAGTTTGCTTAGTATTCATAAAACAGAAATATAGAGATTTTATAAATAAATTATGAGGATATCAAAACCTTATTCAGTGGAAAAAGAGAATAGTAAGTTCTTAGATTTTAATGTATAAAAAGGCAGAATAGAGGCCACACTGTTAATGTAGTGTAGCTGGTAAGCTTTTTTATAATACTAGGCAATATAAAACAAAAATCTGTATAAATAATAGGTTGTATAGAGACCTTTGAGTTAAGAATAAGATTTTCAAAGTAATCTTGTTCAACTATTGATCCTCAATTGGATTTAATGTCTACCTAGCTGTGTAATTACTTTTGGAGTGATACGAATCTCTGTATTGGTAGTATGTTCCCCGTTATTTATGATATTGATTGCATTGTTTCTTTTTAATATAAATATTTAAGTGTATTTTGTCATGGTGAAAAGATTTAGTCGGTCTAGTGTTTATAGGATCTTTCATTTGATGGCTATGAGTAAGCTTTTATAAAGCGTACAAAATAGTGTACTTATGTGTGGATAATCATCTTTAAGTAACTGTGTATGAAATATTATGGAGACTATGGGTCGAATTCGACTGTTATTCATGTGGTTTAAGTTAATTAGATCACATGAAATTGATATGTTAAACGTTTATTGCTCACATTAACTCGAATACCTTCCAAAGCAGACATTAACATGAAATATGAAATTAACATATAATCAATAATATATTAACAAGACATTAACTATGAAATTATAATTCTGTCGGATTATTAATGTTATATTGACTAAAAAACACATGCATATCAATGTTGTATTAATGATAGTAATCTGATTTCACACTAGAAATATGTTTACTGTGTTTTGTGGAAAATGAGCACAGTAATTTCTTAAATTATGATGAAAAATTAAAGTGATTGCTGAAACATTGCTTGATAGTGATGTATGCATTTTAAGGCTCATCTCTATAAAATTGTAGACTACTTGATGATTGTTTGTAGAAAAAATGTGATACGGTTATCATTAGTGTTAAAGATGATGTCTTTCATAAGTGATCTACCAGAGAATACTTGTAGAGGCTTTTTAACACTTTTTAATTTAATAGTCTCTTTAGTGAGTTCCTGTGAAATTAGTTCCTTCTTCTATTGCAGATATATCAACCCCGTAAGGTATTATTCGTTCGATAGTTTTTTGAATTTGTGATAATGGTACGTGATTTATGTTGATATCTACTTAATAAACTAGATTGCAGTTGATATGAGATTAACGTTTGTTCCTTCGATTTTATTAACATGTTAATGTCAGTTGATATGTTAATGTTAATTTTTGTTGAAATGGGTTAATTGAGGTTCATTTATTTACATAACATTGATATTTATGTGCACGACTCACCAGCTTACAACCATGCGGCTCGTTTGAAGTGAGAGCTTCTTGGGAAGGAGATATTTTTGTTAGCTATCTATATTTACCAAGTTATGAGGGTAGTCATTGTTTATTTTCTCCAATCTTATGCGTAAATATAATCGATTAGTTGGAGAAAGTTTTTGTTTTTAGAGATTAATAGAAAAATATAGTTTACATAATTAATATTATGTGATATTTACTGTATTTTCAGTGAATTACTCAAGGTGAATAAGGGTAGTTTAATAGAAAATATAAGTTTGGGGGATTAGTCTATGTTAATGGTTCTGGTGCAAATATATGAAGAAGAATACGGATAATAGTAGATTTTTAACGGAATCGTATTTTATACTGCAAGTTCAAACAATTGATGGATGAATTCTTTCTGTTTTTGGACAGATTGGTCCCGTAAATCAATCTGTTCTTTTTTATCATATGCATGGCTTCTACTCCAGAAAGAATGGTTGTAGCTGTGTCAAAAGATTTGAACCCTAGCATAGAACGGATTCGCTTTTTTATAAAGCGATGATCTTGCTCTACTATGTTATTCAAGTACCTTTGTTGTCTAAGTTGCATACCGTCAGGTATGCTTTTCTCTTTTTCAACTGTTCAATTGCTATAGGATAAGCCGGATTCTTATCGACTGTTATGACACGAGGCTGCGAAACATGAAAAGACCGCAAAGCTTTCTTGAAAAAGTGCTTTGCAGCCTTCTGATCTCTTGTTTTACTTAGGCAAAAATCTATTGTGTTTCCTTTCGAATCAACAGCACGGTACAGATACATCCATTGCCCTTTAACTTTGATATATGTTTCATCGACTCTCGAAGAGTCATTGGTTTGCTTGAGGTGACGATGAATTCGTTTGTCCAATACTCTTTCAATTCCTTGTCCCGTAAGGGTTCGATACGTCTTCAGGTATGGCCCAAATGGTTTTCTATACAGTTCAGAAGAATAAGGGAAAGAAGAAAAGTGAAGGAGCTAAGAGGATGAAAGAAGAGGGAAAAACAGGCTCTTTTCTCTGTTCAGGGAAGAACTTAATTCCATTACCTCTAGGCCTGAAAATCGGGGTGAAGCCTTGGGGGAGAAGGGGATGGTCCTGATTTGGGGAGGAAATGACAAAATAACAGGGGAATATATTAATAGAATTTTAAAGGAGACTAACCTATTAGAAAATGATAAATGTAAATATTTGAAATGTATGTCAACAATTTTAAAAAATGCTGTGTATGCTATTTTATATCGTAGTAATCTTGTAATGAACAAGTTATTTATTCTTTAAAGGAGGCAAATAAATCATGGATATTATGATTGAAAAGATTCCAGCATATCAGATTGCTTACATAAGGCAGATTGCCCCTTATGGAGTTAATAATGTGCGAACAATGGAAAAATTAAAAGAATGGGCAAAATCTAACCATTTATTTAATGACGAATCCATAATTCTTGGAATTGCTCAGGATAATCCTGAAACTACTAAACCTGAAAACTGTCGTTATGATACCTGCATAGTTGTTTCAAACGACTATTCAGTAACTGATGGCTATGTAAGAGAAGGTAATATTGTTGGAGGAAAATATGCTGTTTTTAAAATTAATCATACAGCAGAAGCAGTTCAGAAAGCGTGGATTGATATTTTTCCAGAATTATCAGGGCAAGGATATCAATTTGATGAAGCAAGACCAATCATCGAAAGGTATGTAGTCAAAATGGTTAATAATCATCATCATTGTGAAATTTGTGTACCCGTATATTAAAGCAGTAATTAGATAAATTCCAATTTGTTTGATTGAACAAAACGAGCATAATGTTTGGTTGAGTTAATGCATGTTTTTCATAAAATGTGAATTAAGGGAGGCAAAAATAGCTCCCCTTAAAATTTGTAATATTTTCACAACTAAATTCATTTTACAATTAGGCTATGAGCTAAAAGAATTTGCGGAACAACATATAATTGGGCAACGAATGTTTGGTTTAAGAGATAATATTGAAACATGGAGTAATATGATGTCTGTTTATATTCCTAAATATTAATACTTTTAAAGTTTAAAGTAGAAAAGGGAACATAGAGAAGTTCCCTTTCTTATTTAGCTAACGGGTGCTTTTCTTGAATAACAAGCATTAAAAGTGATCAATCTTTTTATAAAAATCACATACTTAATTAAATCAGTCACTCCATTTTGATCAATCTTTTTCAAAATGGGGGTTATGGTGAAGTTTTTAATCAGTCGTTATTCTAAAGCTACAAACGTCTAGGAACAATGTGTCTTTTGTTTTTGTGGATAAGATCCTCAACCAGTATTTCCATGTGCATAACTAACTACTGCACTTTTAGCTTGTTGAACATCTAACTTAATTGAAAAATGTCCAACTGTAATAATGCCAATGGCTATAATACTTGCTAAACTTAATTTTAAAATTTTCATTTCAACACTCCTTTTTAATATTTCTTCTTTTGTTTGATAACTTAAAAGAAAGTATGTACTAGATTTTTCGTATCGTGTATCATTATGGAACTGAAGGGCTAGAATTTCATAATACTCTTGAACATACTCCCATAAATTTTCTTTTTAAAGTATTGCATTCCTGCTAAAGTGCACTTTTCTAAAATTTCAGTATTCTCTTTTTTGCACAGTTTTTCTAGAATCTTGAAATGATATTGGTATTCTAATATCTCTAACTCGTTACAAATTTGTAACCCTTTTTCAATAAGTCCCAATGCAATTTCTGTTTCTCCTAATTTTAGATATTGCTTAGCTTCAATAAAAAGTGCTCTATAGTTATTTGGCATCTTTTGATTAACTTCAGATAAATAGCGAATTGCAAGACTAGAGCGTTTTTGTTCTGCGTACATTAAACCTAAATTTTGACGAGTAACCAAAACATCGCTTTCATTACCGAAATTGCGAAATAAATCTATAGCTGAAATAAAATATTCTTCTGCCATCTCGAATTCTTTTAAGTGAGTACAAGCTAATCCCAAAAGGTTATTACAATAAGCTATTTTCAGTTCACAATCAGCGTTATATGTAAATATATCTTTGGATATATTTACATACTTTGTTGCTAAAAGCACTTGGTAAATATGATAATGAAATATCGCTAAATTATAATAGAATTCAGCTTTTTCAAGCTCGTCAGGAATGTGTATTAGTAGAGACTCTGCTTTGTCATAATGTTCTTTAGCTAAATTATAACTTCCGATTACATTGGAATGGATCGCTTTAAAAAATGATAGTAATATGCTAGGAAATCTTCTCTTGGAGTATCAAAAGCCTCAATTTTATCGAAACTGTTTTTAGAAATACCCAAGTTATTGATTAAATAGATATGTCTAAAATCAAGAAGCGAATAATAAAAAGTAAATTTTGATTGTCTTTTAGGTTATTAATTTGTTCCTCAATTTCTTTTTTAGACATGTGGAATTTTCTCTATTTCTTGCACGAATTTGCAAATACCATTCATTTAGTAGTTCGGTAAGCTGTTCGTTTCCCTTCAACTGAACGTTCATATAATCCTCCTTATCATCCCAAAATAAAAGGAATATTCTTATAATACATGATAACAGATAACAAATTTGCCTACTGTATATGGTATTATGTTTCAAAATTCGTCTGAATATTGAGAAAATATAAGAACTTGTAGTAGAACATTAAATAATAAGACTAAATATTAGTGTCACGCAACATCAAGAACTTTCTGCCGTAAATCAGATGAAGAATGAAATACAGCGTAGTATGGGTGATAGTTATACATATGAGGTAGAAATAGCTATGTCTAGTAGATAAGAACCCTGCCTATCCTGTAGCGATTCAAGAGTTGAAAGAAGAGAAACATATGCCTGAAGGCAAGTTAGATATCTCAATAATATAGTGGAACAAGATCACCGTTTCATTAAGAAACGTGTGCGTTCTATGTTGGAATTCAAGTCATTTAAAACAGCAATCTCTATATTGATTGGTGTTGAAGCCATTCATAAAGCGATTGTATAAGCATCCTGTTCTGTAAGATTTGTTAGATTCACTATTACTATGGGATATCAATCCTTAATGTTGAGATAGAAGTATTTAAATAAGAAAAAGCCGCTAGCTAATTTATACTAGCGGTTTTTGATTTCGTATTGAAGATATCTTCTGAAATTCATATATTCTTCTTGCAACTTTTCGTATTTATAACCAAGGAATTCTGTATACTCATTTAGTTGTTTCTCTAACTGTTCCCTTTTTCCTGTTGGTAATGTAAGTAATTCTTGATAAAGATCTTGTGTCATGAAAGGTAGTTCTCGATTCTGTTCGAGTTCTTTCCCTTCTATAGCAAGGTCTTTTTTGTTTGATCTTCTTCCATAAATAATTTTTCTTCTTTAATCTTCTTAGTATTACCGACTAAGAAGTCTGTACTGACATCAAAAAGGTTTGCGATGACAATTAAAATACTGTAAGGAGGTTCAGCTCCTTTATTCTCCCAGTTAGATATCGTTGTTTGAGCAAAAGATGTCCCAGTAACGTTTCCAATTTCTTCACCTAACTGTTTCATACTCCAACCATTTTCAAGTCTCAATGTTTTTACACGTGCGCCGAAAATACTCATAACTTTAGTAATCCTCCTTCTAAAAAGTGTAATTCTCCAAATGAAGTGTATTGTATCCGTAACTTAAAGGGGTGTTTAACTATAAAAGTGATTTTTCGAAAAATATTTCTAAAAATAACCAAAAATAGGGTTGATTTAACTTTAAAAGTGATATATCATGCTTATAAAGGTAACCGAAAGGAGGTTAAAAATTACGGTGTTATATTACGAACGTAAAACTCAAAATTATTCTTTGGAACGAATTTCTCAAAATTTAAATATCAAACCTCAAGTGTTACATGCCATTGAAAGGGGCAAGTCGGGCGTTAATGCAGAAAGAGCTGAAAAAATCTCTGAATTTTTTAACAAACCCGTAGAATATTTTTTTGTACCGACGTATTATAAAGTTCGTGAATAACCGAAATATAGTAATTAGATACTTAAATCAAGAAATAAAATAACTATACAAGTTTAATTATAGTAAAAAACTCTAGCAATTTAAATACAATTAATGCTCCATAATTATTAATCTTTGAAATTAATAAAGATTACTAAAGCATTAAACATATTGCGAAGGATAAGAAAAAGCCTACACCACCAACGCCACAACCACAAACACCGGAACAACCAAAAGTAACAGAAAATCCGGTTCTACCACAACCAGAGAAACCACAACAAATTTTGAAACTAACATAACCAAAAAACACACCACAGAAAGTAGAAATAAAACTTCCAGAAACAGGTGAGAAACTTGAAAATCCGTACGAAAAGTGGATCTGTTTTGTAAGTATCGCACTTGGCTTAGTAGGAACAATATTTGCATTGAGAAATCGAAAAAATGTTGAGTAAAACGTAAGGAAGATGAAAATAGAAAGGAGAGAAATCTATGTTAGGAGTAGCTGGGAAGTACTCAAAGGCAATTAGAACTTTAAAGAATATGAATGGAGGAGAAAGGGTTGTTGATGTAATAAAAGCCCGTTTTGGAGCTTACAGAACGGTTATAGAGGGTGTAAGAGATTCTAAAGATAATTACATTTTCATTTTTGATCCGAAGGGCATCTTTTATAACGATACTCACGAGGAAAAGCGAGAACAAGGCTACCAATTGCTAAAACATGATCTGTTAGCTGGTTATGAAATACTTCAAATCGGGACGTATGAGAAAGCGGTCGTTTACATCAGTGTAGAAACTGAACAAAGTACGTATAAAGATCGAGGAGAAGCGTTATCTAGTTTTCTTCAGTATCTAACAGAATGCAAGAATATAGGACCAATTCACCTGGTATTTCATCAATATGATTTGTACCCCATCCCTCATATGGAGCAGTTTTTAAAAGAAAGTGCAACATACCACGTACAGAATTCGATCGTAGTTGAATCTCAATCCGCATTACAACACATATACGGTAAAGAAGCAGCACAACGCATTATAACTTCGTACAACACAACTATCCTAGCATGATATAAAGTTCTTATTCACTATTTTATCCTATCTAGATGGCTAGAAAACTAGATGAGGGAGATATTAATTTTTCTCCCTTCATTTCAAAAATAGGAGGCGATCATATGGGAAAAGAACAAAGAATCACATTTTATGATATTGCAGCATCACAAGCTCATAGTGTAAAAACCTTTGATGGAAAGACATATGAACTGAAAGGTGCCATTGCAATTGAAAATGGCACAGGAAGTATTGAAAAAGTAGCGCAAATTTATTATCAAGTTCGCTCGGTCGTGGATGGACATCAGAATCTTATTGCAAAACGAAAACATAAAGAGGCTGAATTAGTAGCTGTAAAAGGTAAAAGTAAGTAAAACAAGCGATTTTGAAGTGTGCTGAGAGAATAGCACAATGTAGCACAATGAGTTTTGTTCTTTGAGAAATGAATATAGCGTGCCACCCTTGAAACGGTCACTAGAGGGGTTCGGTATACGATCAAAGTTTGGGGAGTGGGTACGTAAAACTCGCCTGTGACCATAGGAAAGTACGGTGTATCAATGATCTGTAAGCATTAGTAATCGTGAGGAATATCCCAGTTTGACATTCTGAAGAAGCGGTGAACATGACAAACAGTAGATATGCGAGGTTCTACGTTCATGCCAAAATACATAGTGCGGTATTGGGCATATAAAAGTTAAGTCGGGATTAACTTTTATACGCATGCCAATACAGGGTTCGTCATATCAGCCACAAATGACATTTCCATTTTTTCTTTCCGTTTCCTTTTTCTTGCTATAATAAAGACAGATGTTGGAGTCAGATTTGATTCTCAGTAGACTTCAAAATCGCTTATTAAAAATATGGTTAAGGGAGGAATTGAAATGAGTCGCAAAGCGTGGATTATTTCCGCTGTTGTTGGACTTTTTATAGCAATCGCTATTGGTTCAACATTTGTCTTTTCAAGCTCAGGAAAAGGGGAAGTAATGGAACTAAGTCCGTTAGAAATGAAGAAGTTCATGAGTGAAGACGGTACAGGATTTGTTATGTTATCTAACGATAAAAAAGAAGAGAGGACAGATTGTATAATGTAAAAAACTCGCTCAACAGTATAACATTGTTGTGAGAGAATTAAGTGGGGATAGAGAAGATGTACCAGGTACAAGTAATCCACATGATTTTGGACTATCACAAAAACGAAATTCTCTTGCATATTATGAAAATGGTAAATTAAAAAAAGAAATTAAGCTTTCTGAAATTAAACTTTCTGAATTTGAAAAAGAAGTTGGTTTCTTTATTAAAAATACGAAAGAACAATATCAAAAATAATCACGGTATCATTGAAAGGTGGTGATAAGGTGACGATTACGCAAAAGAATTAAAAAAGAAAGAGAAATGGTATCCAACCTCTTAAAAGCCAATGGTGAAGATTATAACCATTGGCTTCATTTACATCATCAGAAGTACATTGAGGAAAATCAAGATTTAATCTTGCAAGCTTTGAATGCATTTAAAGCAACACCAACACAAGCAGCTGAAGTAGAAAGTAAGCCAAACGAACAAAGTCAAGTTAGGCAAATTGTTGAAATATAAAAATTAAGAGGAGAGTGAATGTGTATGTTTGAATCAATTGCTCAAATGTTAGTTTTAGGTGATGCGATGGATGGTTTAGTGAATACTGGGAACTCATTAATTACTTGGATGCAAAGAGGTGCAATGGTAAGTACAGCGATTGTATTTTGTTGGGGTGCTTATCTTCTCATTTGGGGTGGTCAGCAAGGAAGACATAAGTGCGTTGGGTGGTTTATCGGAGGTGCAGTTGGATTAGTTATCGTAATGGGATGCACATACTTAGCTGAAAGTGTAGATAGCAATATCAAATTTGGTCAGATCTTATTTCCTTTTCTGTGGTTAAAATAGTAAAAATATATCAATAGGGCAATGGAAAGGCTATGCAAGGGGTATGGCTTTTTTCTTGCCCTTTTTCATGGATTTTGAAATAAACAGAAGAAAGGAGAAGCTATGTTTGTAATTTTTAAGAATAGTAACCTATCAGAAATTGAGTCAGAAAGCCAATATCGTTTTCAAGAAGCCTATACACTAACAAAACGTTTAGAACGTAATTTCAGGGAAGATGGACGTAAAGAAAGTGTTGATTTTGACCTGTTAGATGAACATTCTAATGAAATTTATAAGGGTACTTTATCGCTTGGTTCAGGATATGCAGAACACATTTTTGATCACATTTATAAGAAAATGAATTTAATGCAATTAGATCCAGAACAAGAAGAACAAAAGAATGAGATTTTAGGAGTGTTAGAAGCGGAAATGAATGATTCTCCATTTGATGAGGAATACGAGTATGAAGAGGAGCAATCAGAAGGAATTGAAGATCCCCTCATAACCCACCACAAGAAGTAAACGCAGCTGAAAAGGCTGAAAAGGGAAATAAGAAGTCGTTAAAGATTATCGCTAGTGTCATAGGAAGTATTGTTTTGGTCGGTGCAGGAGCCATATTTGCTTTTAAAATATTTTCTTCCAAGCCATCTTCTAGTGTAAGTGCTGGTTCTGAAAACTATTTAGTCAAAGGATTACAGCAAGCAGCCATTCAACAATACGGAGAAGCGGCAAAACAGTTTGATAAGGTAACTTATACGGATTTAGATAAAGATAGCCAAAAAGCAGTTTTATTTACTTATTTATTGAATGGAAAAGCAAACAAGGCATTACAGTATGAGCCGAAATTTGCTGAAAGTGTTGTTGCTTATTTCATCGGAATAGACAATATGAAAAAACTCGATGAGATTGATGTTAAAAATGACGTGATTGACTTTGAAAAGTCAGCACTTAATAAGAAATATGAAGATGTCATTCGGTTAAAAGGAAAAGTAAATTTGGATGGTAGGCGTGAAAAGCTCGTTGCTGAAGCCTATGTGAATCTAAAAAATATGATGATTGTTTTACTTTTGCGAAAACACAAGGAAATAAAAACCTTATGAAAGAGGTCAAAGAGTTACAAAAACGTGATGTAGAACAATCTTCTCTTAACGAAGAAGAAAAGAAAGCGAAAATAGAAAAAATTGATAAAGATTTGAAAGAAGTATAGAGGGGGAATTACATTGCCACTGAATTATGATCAGTTTTTTAGGAAGATAGGGGTTGTAGCCGTTGGTACTTCATTGATGTTAGGCGGTATATTTGGCTGTAGCTTATTTGGTGAAGATAGTAAAGAATCGAAAAGCAAGGCAGCTATTACAAAAAAGGCTGGTAAAAACAAGAAAGAAGAAAATAAGAAATCAGCGGAAAGCTTAAATGAAAAAGATTTTGCAGCCATTACAGAAAATGTAATTCAAGGAAAGGATAAAGATGTTGCTTATGTGTTAGAGGAACTTGATAAATCGAAGATTCATTACAAGGATAAGGCGGTTGCAAGTAATCTCCAAAATGGAGATGAAACATCTTCTCGCGTTATCGCATTATTTGATAAAGAGATCTCTGACAAAAACCTCAACGATACAGCAAAAGATAATATTATTGCAGCTATTACGGACGGAAGTCCACAACCAACACTTGATGGCGATGATTTTGCATTTGGAAACAAGGATGATGGTTCATCTGTTGCAAGTATTGGTGATGTTATTCCACCAGTTAAACTAGAAGAAGAGAACGGTGGTACGGCAAATCCAGGGCCAGATAAACCGAAACCACCTGTAGAACCGCCAACAGATCCAGAGCCACCAACAGATCCAGAGCCACCAACAGATCCAGAACCGCCAACAGATCCAGAATCGCCAACAGATCCAGAACCACCAACAGATCCAGAGCCGCCGACAGATCCAGAACCGCCAACAGATCCAGAGCCGCCGACAGATCCAGAACCGCCAACAGATCCAGAACCGCCAACAGATCCAGAACCGCCGACAGATCCAGAACCACCAACAGATCCAGAGCCACCAACAGATCCAGAGCCACCAACAGATCCAGAACCACCAACAGATCCAGAGCCACCGACAGATCCAGAACCGCCAACAGACCCAGAGCCGCCGACAGATCCAGAACCGCCAACAGATCCAGAGCCGCCGACAGATCCAGAGCCGCCGACAGATCCAGAACCGCCAACAGATCCAGAACCGCCAACAGATCCAGAGCCGCCGACAGATCCAGAACCGCCAACAGATCCAGAGCCGCCAACAGATCCAGAACCGCCAACAGATCCAGAACCGCCAACAGATCCAGAGCCGCCGACAGATCCAGAACCGCCAACAGATCCAGAGCCGCCAACAGATCCAGAACCGCCAACAGATCCAGAGCCGCCGACAGATCCAGAACCACCAACAGATCCAGAACCACCAACAGACCCAGAACCACCGACGGATCCAGAACCAGATAAGCCAGAACCGCCAACAGATCCAGAACCGCCAACAGATCCAGAACCGCCAACAGATCCAGAACCGCCAACAGATCCAGAACCACCAACAGACCCAGAACCACCAACAGACCCAGAACCACCAACAGACCCAGAACCACCGACGGATCCAGAACCAGATAAGCCAGAACCGAAGCAAGATCAAAACCAGCAGCAACAAAATGATGGGAAATCAAATGTAGTTGTATAAAGGGGGAGTCATAATACCCATGCATGATGAAAAAAACCAATGAAATACGTGTTAGCTGAAAAGAAAGTGCTCATTCCCATGAGCGCTTTTTTATTTATTGGGATCTTTTTAGTTTCAAATTTTCTATTGAATTTAGTTTTAGAACTCATTCGAACAACGTTCAATAATGTGCTAAAGCCAGAGCCTTTTCATATCGAGAGTGGATATTTATTTCAAATGCCAGTTTCAGAATATCCTATTTACTACATGATTGTTTTCCTTGTAGCGTGTGGCATTGTTGTAAAAACGGTATATAGCTTTAGATCATCTTTTAAAGATTTAAACAAAGATCAAAAAGGTTCAGGTCGTTTTTCTCCATTGGAAGAGTTAAAACAACAGTATCGAGCAATTCCAGACAAAACCGAAAGATATGCTGGAAAAGGCGGTATTGTCATTTCACGCTATGATACATTCTCCTGGGAAACGTTCCGAAATCAAATGCATACAGCATGGAAAGCACAATGGTATGACAAGTGGAAAGAATGGAGAATATTGACTAAAAGTTTGAAAGTGGGACGTTTGTTAATAGATGATGGTGCGGTCAATAACCTCATCATAGGAACAACACGTTCTGGTAAGGGGAAACCTTTGTATTTCCAACAATTGATGCCTACTCTCGTGCAGAAATAAAGCCAGCCCTAGTCACTAATGATCCAAAAGGTGGTACGACACGTTCCTAAGTGAAAAGCTTAGGCACTGTCGAACAACAGTTCAACAGTGAACTGTCATTCTGAAAAGTCAAATGATAGGGTAACGCCTTGAAGGGCTTTCTCTAAACCTTCGACATGCGACGAAGTTAGCAAGAACCAAATCGTATGAAGTTCGAAGAAGTCGGCTGAGAGCTACCGTAAATCGAAAAGATACGAAAGCTGTCCAGAGGTGGATGGTGTAGCCTATAGGCCGGGAGTCTATAAAACACTTATGGTTAGAATGTACAATAATGCAATACGAGCTTTGAATGTGCAGACGAATCTCCGATTGTACGGGTCTATAACGGGAGCATATCGAAAGGTATGCTGACACAATTAGTGTCGTTATTGTGGATTAGTAAAAGTCTCCTTTATGAACGTCCATATATTGTTACAGGCAATATCAAGATAACAGGCTTATAGGAGAAACCTAAAAGTGTATATGCACAGATAAGAATGACGGAACGTGGTAAGCTACCAACGCGGAGGGCTTGCTTCCGATGAAACGTTTCTAGGGAAAGTACGGATGATATTAGTCCGATATATAACCTAGATTTATGGTAGTGAAAGTGGTGGCACAGTACCGATGAAGCGTCTAACGAACGTGGAGGGATAGCCACTAGTCGATTGAAGACTGAACAGTTACCAACGGTTAGCATGGATTCGGGTAAGACTAAGAGATGTAGTGCTTCTTGCAAGAAAGGAGGCTACAGCCCATGTTGAAGAAAACCAAACTTAGACATAACGAATATTACGACATGCAATCTCAATATGACGAACTATATTCGCAAAGTCTCAATGGTAACAATTTCTATAAGTTAATGGACATTATTGGTTCAGAAGAAAATATTAGATTAGCATATAGAAACATCAAAACTAATAAGGGTAGTAAAACAGCTGGCGTAGACGGATTAACAATCAAAGACATTTGGCATCTGAATGACTCACAAATTATTAAGCAGGTCAGAAGCAGACTACAACGATATCGTCCTAACGCTGTTAGGAGAGTAAATATTCCTAAAGAGGGAAGTAACAAAACACGTCCCCTAGGTATCCCTACCATTTGGGATAGGTTAGTCCAACAAAGTATATTACAAGTCTTGGAACCTATCTGTGAAGCAAAATTCTATAACCATAGTTATGGATTTAGACCAAGCAGAAGTACACATCATGCCTTAAGTCGTATGGTTAGTCTTATGAATATATATCGCAACCATTACTGTGTAGATATTGATATCAAAGGATTCTTTGATAATGTCAATCATGGAAAACTCTTAAAGCAGATGTGGACACTGGGAATCAGAGATAAATCACTTCTATGTGTGATATCAAAAATTCTCAAATCTGAAATCCATGGGGAGGGAATTCCTACTAAAGGTACACCGCAAGGTGGTATTATTTCACCATTACTCTCCAATATCGTACTTAATGAACTGGATTGGTGGATTTGTAACCAATGGGAGAACTTTACTCCCAAGAATGCAAAATTGTCACCAGGATGGCTTGTGTGGGCACGTAAGAATAGAAATCTTAAAGGTGGACATATTGTGCGTTACGCAGACGATTTTAAAATAATGTGTAAATCATATACAGATGCAAAGAAATTCTATTATGCCACTGTTGATTTTCTCAAGAAGCGCCTTGGACTCGATGTAAACACAGAGAAATCTAAGGTTGTAAATCTCAAAAAGAATTCGTCTATCTTCTTAGGATTCAAGGTCAAACTAGTCCAACAAAAACAATCAAGACATGGGTATGTTGCCAAAACTAGTATGACAGATAAAGCCATACAAAAGACTAAACGAATCCTCAGGGACAAAATTAAAGAGATACAGAGAAACCCAACAGCGGAAGCTGTGATAAGATACAACACTACCCTTATTGGCATACAAAATTATTACAAATATGCTACCAAAATATACATTGATTTGACAGAGATTTGCTACACTCTTCTCAAATCCATCAAAAACAGACTTAGGGAGAATAGTAAGAAAATTTGTTTCAGTGAAACTCCTAAGAATTTTCAAAAGCGAGCCAAAGGCATTCTGCCTAATACCAAAATATATTCGGTTTGTAACATACCGTTACTCCCTATCACTGGTATGCACCATAAAAACCCATGGAATTTCTCTCAAAGTATTTGTAACTACACGGTTAAGGGAAGAAGTAAAATCCATGAAAATCTTAAAGCCATACCTCGGGACGTTCTTAAACAAGTTATGACTACCTATTCAAAAAATAGGAGCATCGAATATAACGACAATAGGATATCTAAATATGTCGCTCAATATGGAAAATGTTACGTAATTGGTGATGTTATTGGAATTGATAGAGTACATTGTCACCACGTAGTTCCCTTAACAAGGGAGGAACGGATACTTACAGTAATCTAGTCATTGTTGACTCATTCGTCCATAAATTAATTCACATGACCGACATAGTGAAGATAAAACACGTGCTTCTCTCGCTTAATTTTAACGAAAAATCACTAAACAAATTAAATAAACTTCGTACTAAGTCTGAAAACGAACCGATTACAATCTAGAATAACTTATAGTGTCAGTTGGAAACGATGGAACGCCGTATGATGGGAAACTATCGTGTACGGTGTGATGTGGGGAAAAGGTGTAGATAACTTCAAAGCCTTACCTATCACAATAAATCCTAGCAGCATCTAAAAAACACTAGAAGAAAGGGGATATCATATTGAGGTATTAAATTTAATTAATCCATTAGAATCCATGAGTTATAATCCTCTTCAGCTTATCAAGGATGCATATAAACAAGAGGACATAGCTTCAGCTCAAACATTATGTAATACACTTTCTTACTCCCTTTATTACAATCCAAATGTGAAAGATCCATTTTGGAATAATAGTGCGATGAGTTTATGTAATGCAATGATTTTAGCGATTACAGATAAATGCATTAAAGAGAAAACGGAAGAGAAAATTACAATGTATGCAGTAGCAAATATGTTGTCTGAATTAGGTTCAAAAGAGATTGTGATTAATGAAGAAGGAGAAACACAAAACGCATTAGATTTTTATTTTGAATCGCTTCCAGCAGATAGTGTAGCGAAAATGCAATACGCAACTTCTAACTTTGCGAAAGGTGGTAATACAAGAGGAAGTATCTTTAGTACAGCAATGAGTAAGCTATCAATCTTTACTTTTGATGGGATTGCGAAAATGACATCTCGTAATAGTGTGGACTTAAAACGAGTGGGATTTGGTAAAACACTTCAAGGAAAAGGTACTCCAAGAGTACGGGTGCAAATTATATTTCCAGATGATACAAAGGAAAGTGTAAAAACAGATACAGCTGGACGATTCGAATTAAACTTTAAACAAACCGTAAAAGAAGGTCAACAGATCCATGTGATAGAGAACGAAACGAATAAAAAAATGATTGTTTCCATAGCGCATATTGACAAGGATACAGGAGAAACAGAATTAAAAATAGTGAAAAAACAGGACGGATTACAAATTGATAAGGTCATTATTTTTGAAAAGCCGATTGCAATCTTTATGATTACACCAGATTATGACTCTTCCAATCATGTAATTGCATCCATTTTCGTACGGCAGTTGTATTTTGTGTTAGCAAAATACGCTGGTTTAGCGCGTGGGAATAAGTGTCATCGTGAAGTAGTGATGTTGTTAGATGAGTTTGGTAATATGCCAGCAATTGAAGATATGACCAATATTATTACAGTTTGTTTAGGGCGTAATATCCGCTTTAACTTAATTATTCAAGCTTTATCTCAATTGAAAGAAAAATATGGAGATGTGAGCAAAACAATTGTCGGGAACTGTGGGAATCAAATATATATTCAAACAGGTGATTTTGAAACAGCAAAAGACATATCAGAGAAGCTAGGAAACAAAACAATTCATTCTGTATCTCGAAGTGGAAAAGGATTGTCTACAGATAAAAGTAAAACAGAGAGTGTAGATGCTAGACCGTTGCTGACACCAAATGAATTAATGAGATTTCAAGAAGGAGAAAGTGCAGTTTTACGATTTATGAAGCGTAGGGATAATAAGCTTGAAAAAATTGTACCTCTTCCGATTTATAATAGAGGGAAAACAGAATTAAAGTATCGTTGGGAGTATTTGGGAGATGATTTTAACACCGATCAATCTATTTTAGATATTGATATTCGTTCGTTACACGAGTACGTAAATCCTAGAGATTTAATTGTTGATTTCTTTGAAGATGAGAAAAAAGCTGAAACTGAAGACATACCATCTGAACCGTCGAAAGAATCTTCTTCACCAACAGATACAGAAGGAAGTAAGCAAGAGGAACCATCAAATATGATGGGAATCGACGAAGATGTTGATGTAGGTCAAGAAATGAGTAAGCAAGAGGATAGCCCATTTGATGTACTTTCGATTGACAATTGGAAGTCGAAAACGGTAGTTGAGTTTTTTAACTCTGATTTAGCGATGTTAAATCTAGTTGGAAAGTTCTTTTTAGAACAGCTGGGAAAAACAATAGAAGAGGTGAAAAATCAAGTAATGGAAGAGTTTTATGAAGAATTTAAAATGTTAGCTCATAACGATCATATCGATAAAGGAATTTATCAAGCAGTTGAAGGCAAGATAAATAGAATTTTGAGTGATTTAGCTGAGAAGAAAGAGGCAATCAAAAGGTAAACAAAAAGTACTCAGACAATTGAGTGCTTTTTTCTTTGTCATGTAATCAAGAATAAAGGAGGAAGATCGAATGGGTATGAAGACAATAACGGATGAAATGCAGCAAATTTTAGACAGCTACTCACCGTATGTAACAGAAAATAATGAGGTGATTATTGGGTTGGAAGATGCTTTTCTTTTCCTTTCAGTGGATCGTGAAAAAAGGGGGATTGATTATAAGAATTGATCTCATTAATGAGCGGTTAGATTGGACGGTAAACGATGTGCTGGGAAAGTGAAAGATGAGTAAGGAGGGTAAATCGTGAAGGATGAAGAGATTTTAAAGGTACTAGAAGAGTTTTCGGACTTTCTCCAAATTGGTGATATCGTCAATTACGTGTTTCGATGGATTGGTTGGTTTTTAATTCTAGGTGTTTCATGGATTGTGGATGCGTTAGAGGACGTGACAGATGCAGTACTAGGAATTAAATTGTTTTTTAATTCCCCACAGATACAAGAATTTCTTAAAATGTTATACCCGGTTTTCGTAGTTCTTTTATCCATTTCATTCTTGTATATTGGCTACATGTTTATAATGAATAAAAAAATGAATCGATCTCAAATTGTAGTAAACATTTTTATTACGATGTGTGTACTTACTTTGCTAGGAACTGGCATGACAAAAGTTGATAAGTTTACAGATGATGCGATAGCAGTTGTGAAATCAGAGCAAAAGGCTCCATCAGTGATGAAATTATCAAGAAAAACATCATCGATATTGCATTAATAGATAGTAAAGGATGGAAAGAGAAAGAGAATCTGAATCCAAAAAATAATATCCCTGAAAAAATATTAGAAACATTGATATTACAGAAAAAATAGATGAAGATTTTGAATTTGCAAAGGATAAAGATTTATCAGAGAATGGTCAAAAAATTTTAAAAAATAAACGAGTGATGGATGGTCTAGGAGTAGCATCCCTTGCGGAATTACAAGATGGTTGGTTTGACTTCTTTCCAGAAAAGTATTATCGCTGGCACTGGAATTTTTGGTCGATGTTCATCACATTGTTAGTTACAGGTGTAACAATGTTATTAGTAAGTATTAAGCTTGCTAGATTGTTTTATGAGTTAACATTTAACTATCTTTTAGCGAATATTTTAGCCCCAGTAGATATTGCAAATGGGCAAAAGCTAAAACAGGTGTTAACGAACATTCTCAATATATTTGTGGTAACAATCATGATCTTTCTATCTTTGAAACTGTATATGCTCGGAACAGCGTTTATTCATGACAAATTAGATGGAGTACCTTATTTAATTGCATTAGCAGCATTTAGCATGGCAGTTCTAGATGGGCCCGTTATAGTTGAACGACTATTTGGTATTGATATTGGTCTGAAGAGTAGCTGGGCAATGTTAGCTGGTGGTGTCGCACTTGGTAAAGGAATAGGCAGCGCAGCAAACTCGAAACCAATGAAAGGGCTTGCTAATATGCTTGGAAAAGGTGCAGCAGGTGCAGCGCAAGGTGCTGGTGGTGCAGCCGCGAAAACGGCAAGTGCAGCAGCTATGGCTACAGGCGGTGCAGCTGGTATCTTAAATGGTTTGAGAAAAGGTAACGAGGATGGAAATAAAGAATCTTTGCAAGATCAAATGAAAAAAGCGGAACAAAAGAAAGCGCAAGGTAATGGCTTAGGAAATAAGGAAAAAGATAAATTAAATAATAAAGAAGATAAAAAGAATGGTGCAAACCCATCTGTTCAAGAACAAATGAAAAAGAAGGTAATGGGAAACCGGAAGGAACAAGTAATCAAGAAACAGGCACAACAAGTCTTCAAGATGAAATGAAGGATGCAGGAATAGCAAGTGAAGGAAGTTTAGTGTCAACAGGATCAGTAAACGAAGGAGGAGGCGAAGAAAGCTCAACACAAACAGGGACAGCAGGACAGGGAGGAAGTGAAGGCAGCTCAGTACCAACAGGAACAGTAAGAGAAGGAGGAAGCGAAGGAATCCCGGCAGCAACAGGAACAGTAAGCCAGGGAGCAAGTGAGGGAAGTTCAGTACCAGCAGGAACAGTAAGAGAAGAAGGAAATGAAAGAATCCCGGCAGCAACAGGAACAGTAAGCCAGGGAGCAAGTGAGGGAAGTTCAGTACCAGCAGGAACAGTAAGAGAAGGAGGAAATGAAAGAATCCCGGTAGCAGCCGGAACGGCAAGCCAGGGAGGAAATGAAGGAATCCCGGCAGCAACAGGAACAGTAAGCCAGGGAGCAAGTGAGGGAAGTTCAGTACCAGCAGGAACAGTAAGAGAAGGAGGAAATGAAAGAATCCCGGTAGCAGCCGGAACGGCAAGCCAGGGAGGAAATGAAGGAATCCCGGCAGCAACAGGAACAGTAAGCCAGGGAGCAAGTGAGGGAAGTTCAGTACCAGCAGGAACAGTAAGAGAAGAAGGAAATGAAAGAATCCCGGTAGCAGCTGGAACGGCAAGCCAGGGAGGAAGCGAAGGAATGCCAGTAGCAGTAGGAACAGTAAGGCAGGGAACAAGTGAAGGCAGTTCAACACCAGTCGAAAGTTACGGACCAGTAGCGAGCGGAAGTAGCCCGGCACCGGTGGAACAATCAAGACCAGTAGTAAATGAAGGCAGTTCAACACCAGTCGAAAGTTACAGACCAGTAGTGAGTGAAAGTAGCCCGGCACCAGCAGAAATGGTTACTGTAACGCATGGTAGCCCTAGAGGTACCTATGAAGTTGATAAAGAAGTGGCAGCAAGTACAAGTGATATACCAATGCCAGCTAATCGTGAGACACGGACGTTAGGACAATATGCAACCGATAAAATAAAGGGAAGCGTAACATCTACAAAAACATCGATAAAACAGACAGCTACAGAAGTGAAAGAAAAAATCACTAATTCTCATACGGTCAAGAATACAAAACGTTTTTATCAGATGGGTGAAAATACAGGCAAGAGTTGGAGAGATATTGTAAGTAAAAATAACAAAAAGAAAAATAAGCGTATCATTACGCTTATTTTTTATGCTTGAAAGGGAGGGCATACACATGAGAAGTTATCGAATTCCGAAAGAAATCACCACGGAATTACGTATCAATAAAGTGCTATATCTATTAGATTTCTTTTTATTAATCGCATTATTGGCTGTGACTATGATTCTTAGAAATTTCGTACATGATTCTTTACAAATTCCCTTTTGTATTTTTATGGGGATCATTGCAATTATCATGATTTGGAGACCTAGTACCAATCCTCAAAAACGAATGTACGAAGTACTTATTATCACAATCATGAGAAGAAAAGGTGCATATTGTGCAATTGATAAAGATCAATAAGGGAGGGGTCATACATGGCATTATTTAACGAAGAAGAGCTAGAACAACGGATACCAGAACAGAAGACAGCGGAAAAGGAAAAGCCAAAACACGAAAAAAGGCATTTCGTTTCAACGAGAAAGAAATAGAACAAGCTCCACCTAAACAGAAAGGGATTGTCAAAGTGGTAAAAGAAGAAATGCCAAAGTCAAAAACCAAGAAAAAGAAAGAAGATAAGAAAAAGCTTCACCAGAAAAGCCAATTTTGAAAAAGAAGAATCCTAAATTCCTAAGCTTCTTTACTAGAAAGAAGAAAGATGCACCACCTAAAGTCAAAAAAGCATTACAGAAATTATGGAGATTATAGATATGACTGAGGATGGAATTTTTGAATTGAAAAATGAAGAGTTCTTGGAGATCTTACAAGTAGAAGGTGACGATATGTACTCGAAAAATAGTGAAGAGCAAGCATTCGTCATATTTTCACACGCCTATTTTTATCAGGCATATAAACATGCGATTAAATTAATCTTCTTAAATTTTCCCTGTCAAACAACGGAACAACAAAAATATTTAGAAAAGAAAATTAAGGAGTGTAACAATCCCCTATATGAAAGGATCTTAGTCCAAAAATTAAAAGAACTAAAATTTTTAGAATGGGGGAGAACGAATCGTGAATCCTTCTTGTTTATTTATGGAGATAGTGAATTAATCGTGAAAGAGCGTGTTGATGCAGCCAAACGGTATATCAAGCGTTCTACTGAACTAATAGATGTAGATGAAGAAAAAAGTTAGAACTTCTTTTCAAATTGTTTAACCAAAACTCTAAATTAGGTACAAAGAGTGTATGAAAGTGAGGAGGATATAACGTGTTTGCATTCAAAAAGAAACAGAAAAAATCAAAAGAAGAAAAGCGAAAAGAACTGAAAATGAAAAAAGGTTACAACCCTTATTTATTAGCTAGAATCCAGCCACAAGGGGCGTGGATTTTAAAGAAAGTTTTGTTCGAACCGGCGATGGATATGGAACTTGCATACACATATATGATTATCCCACTGAAGTAAATGATTTCTGGCTAGAACAGATTATGAACATGCCAAACGTTATTACAACATTGGATGTAATGAGCGATAACCGAACTGAAGTCGTTGAATCTATCAATAAATCCATGAGTGAACAAAGTGTACGGCATGATACTGCGAAAGATAATATAGATCGTATCGATGCGAAAAATGAATTTCTGGAATTAGAGGCTCTATACACGGATATTAAACAAGGCGAAGTGATGAAACGAATTCACACACGTATTTATGTATCTTCGAAAACAATAGATGAATTAGAAAAACAAGTAAAAGAAATTATTGAAACATTAGAATCATACAACTTTAGAGGAGCAATCTTTTTAAATGAACAAGAATACGAGTGGGATGCATTAGTAACGAGTTTTGATGTACAAAAGAATTACGTAAACCGAAGAAAAGGAAAAGAAATTCCAGCTTTAAGTTTAGCCGGCGGCTGTCCATTTCATTTTTCTTATTTGCACGATCCATACGGCACATATTACGGAACAACAAGAACAAAAGGAAACGTCATTTTTGACATTTTCCATAAGGACCAACAAAGAAAAAGCTACAATGGGGTAATGATTGGGAAGCCTGGGGCTGGGAAATCAACGTTACTGAAAAAGAAAGCCGTTGATAATGCAAGTAAAGGACATTTTATTCGAATTTTTGATGTTGTGGAAGAGTTTAAAGATACAGTAGATGAATTAGGTGGGAAAACAATTGCTTTAGATGGTTCGCAAGGACAAATTAATCCGCTTCAGGTATATAAAACAGCTGAAAGTGAAGAGGTTAGTTTCATTCAGCATTTATCGAAACTTACAACCTTTTATCGTTTTATTGCACCAGAAGCGAAGGATGATGAGATTAAAGAGTATGAAAACTTACTTCGGAAATTATATATTCGTATGAGTTTATGGGATGAAAAAAGGGAGCTCAAAATGAAATTACGACGAAAAAACCGAAAGAGTATCCGATATTTACAAATTACTTAACATTTGTTCGTGATGAATTGTATGAAGACTTTAAAACAAAAAAACATCATGCGAATTTAGGTGAGAGTAGAAAAAATCGTTTAGAACTCATCGAATTAAATATAGTCAACTTAGTAGAAGCATATGCACAGTTATTTGATGGTCATTCTACAATTGAAGATTTCAAAAAGAACAAGTTGTATCTTTTTCCTTGCGGAATATTTCAAGCTTTAAACCGGAAGTGTTTCAAGCACAAATTTTTAATGTATTAAATTTACTTTGGGATGAAATGATTTCAAATGGTGCACCGCAATTAAAAGCATTTAATAAGAAGCAATTAAATTTTGAAGATGTTGTACGGTATTTCATCGTTATAGATGAAGCGCATCATATAGTTAATACGAAAAAGAAAGCCAACATGCATTGCGATTCTTAATTAAATTTAGCCGGGAAGATCGAAAATATTTTGCAGGTCTTTTATATGCAAGTCATAGTATTCGAGATTTTGTACCGGATGGATCATCACAAGAAATGGTGGATGAAATTAAGGTGTTATTTGAACTCACACAATACAAATTCATTATGCAACAAGATAATAATAGCTTAGATATGTTACGAAAGGTATTCGCCGGACAGTTAAGTGAAAGTGAAATTGCAGCGATCCCACATTTACCAACTGGTGATGTGATTCTAAGCATTGGGGCTGTGAAAAATATTCACTTCCATGTAGAAGTAACAGATGAAGAATTAATGTTATTTGGTGGAGGTGCTTAATACGATGCATCTCGTTTTAAAGTTAATACCAAAGAAATGGCTCATCACTTTAGGGTTAATCGTGATGGGTCTTTTTTCTTTTCTTTTACTTGGAGTAATCAGTGTTTTTATTGCAGCGATGGGAAGTGATACCGGAACAGACAGTGGTGATATTACGTATACAGGTGAAGGGCAAGTTGGGAATGTTTCACCAGAAGTTATGAAATGGGAACCCACAGTTCGGAAGTATGCGAAAGAGTTTGGAGTAGAGCCTTTTGTCGCCTTGATGCTTGCTCAAATGATGCAGGAGAGCGGCGGAAGGGGCAGCGATCCCATGCAAAGTTCTGAGGGGGCATATAACACGAAATATTGTAAAGACCCAAACTGTATTACAGATCCAGACTACAGCATTTGGGCTGGTGTACAAGAATTTAAACATTCGATAGAGCGAGCTGGCGTAACAAGTCCAGGAGACATGGATCGTATCAAAACAGCACTTCAGGCGTACAATTTCGGACCTGGTTTTTTTGATTTTATTACCGGAAATGGTGGCAAGTATACAAAAGAATTAGCAATTAAATTCTCACAACAAATGTATCAAAAGTTGAAGCACACAGGAAAATATCATTGCTTAAGACCAGAAGCAGTTCCATACCAGGCGTGCTATGGCGACTTTGTGCGCCCGTAAAGGGAGTAAGAGAACATGGTGATTGCAAACCATTAGGTCTTCCCTAAATGACCTAGCATCACTTGACTAACCTTGGAAGGAAACTGAAGGGGGACAACAGCATGTCAAGAAAGCCGTAAGTTGATTAATCATCAAATCACGACTGAACGGCAAGGTGTAAAGTATGGACAAGGATGAAAGCTAAACTGCTTGAACGATAGCACAAGGAAGGCTACCGTAACTCATTTCGGAAGATGTTTATATACGAAATGTGGTAGATGACGTAGCGATAAAGGTGTCATCGCTATGTATAGGGACATTTACCATCCGCCACTATACGTGGAAACGTGTGAAAGTCGCATCCGAAACCATATGTGCAAAGTCTCTTGTCTCCTAAACGGGGATTACCTAAGTTGGAATGCCGGAAGGCTATTGAGGATGACTTCAAGGCTCTGCTAAGAAGTGTGGCTCATGAATATCCAATAGGGTAACGGAGCCTTCGTAGTAGTCCGAACTGGGGAAAGCCCAGTGCATGGCGAAGGAAGGCAGTCTGTCAGCTTAAAAATGAAATTGGGGAGGTGCGAAAGGCATCATGCAAAGTCCAAAAGTAGTATTAAGCAACCTGCAAAAACAGAGTCAGAAGGAAGACTATAAATTCCGACGACTCTATCGAAATTTGTACAATCCAGAGTTTTATTTCACGGCGTATGACAATCTTAGTAAAAATGATGGAGCACTCACAATGGGTGTAGATGAACGTTCTATTGATGGATTTTAAATAGAAATTATTGAAGAACTTATAGAAACTCTTAAGCAACAGACATATCAACCGTTTCCATCAAAAAGAGTATATATCCCTAAGAAAAACGGAAAGAAAAGACCATTGGGTATACCTAGTTTTGCGGATAAATTGGTGCAAGAAGTTGTGAGAATGATATTGGAAGCGATATATGAACCAACGTTCTCCATATCATCACATGCTTATCGAAAAGGAAAAAGCTGTCACACGGCACTTCAAGAAATCCAAAGAACGTTTACTGGTAGCAAATGGTTTATTGAAGGGGATATTAAAGGGTTTTTTGATAACATAAATCATCATACTCTGATTGGCATCTTAAGAAGACGTATTGAAGATGAGGCATTTATTGAACTGATATGGAAATTTCTTCGTGCTGGATACATGGAAGAATGGAAATTTCATAATACCTTTAGCGGTGCACCGCAAGGTGGTATTATCAGTCCACTTCTTTCGAATATCTATTTAAACGAACTGGACCAATACATGATGGATTCTATACAAAAATTCAATCAAGGAAAAAAACGTAAGATAAATCCAGACTACGAACGAAAATATACTCAAATGAGAAAAGCGATTCGGAAGTATAAAATTGCATTAGAAAATGAACAAATGGGAGAAGCAGAGCAACAGCTAGAACAAGTTAAAGCGTTAAAGAAGGAATTACGCTCAATTCCATATAGCAATCCAATGGACTCAAATTATAAACGTCTTACTTATGTCAGATACGCTGATGATTTTCTAATCGGTGTGATTGGTTCAAAGTATGACGCTAGAAATATTAAGGAAACACTGACTGAGTATCTAATGGAGACACTTCAATTGGAATTGTCACAAGAGAAAACGCTTATTACCCATGCTTCCGAAAAACATGCAGGATTTCTCGGTTATAACATTCGTGTTTTTAGAGGAAGTGAACCTCGAAAAGATGCGATTGGCAGAGTATGTAGATACCTTAATGGAAAAGTTCAATTAAAAATGCCTCACGAAGCTTGGGTTAACAAGTTGAAGAAATACCAAGCTATCAAAATGAGTGCCGATGGCACATGGATGCCAAAAGATAGAGGATACTTCCTTCATAATGAAGATTTAGAGATTGTCGCTCAATATAACAGTGAAATAAGAGGGTTATACAACTATTATCGGCTAGCAGAAAACGTGAGTAATCATATGCATCGTTTTGCTTACTTTATGTATTACTCTATGCTGAAAACATTTGCATCTAAGTATAGAGTTCGGACGAAAGAGATTCGAAAACGATATGAGAAAAATAAGCGATTTACTGTCACATATAAAACATCTCGAGGAGAAAAACAAACTTATTTCATTGAACGTAGTTTTCCAAGAGAGAAAAGGTCAAAGAAGCGAATCTAGACCTAATTCCAGATACAAAATATGTGTTAAGTGAAACGAGACTTTCTGATCGAATCAAAGCAGAACGATGTGAATTGTGTGGGGAAACTAACACCATAATTCATATGCATCACGTAAAAAGGTTGAAAGACATTAAAAATAAGCCGAATAAATCCTTCCTAGAGAAACGTATGGTTTCAAGGAATCGTAAAACCATAGCGTTATGTAAGGAGTGCCACGTTAAAAGGCACAAAGGAGAAGTATAAGCAGGAGACAGATGGAGAGCCGGATACATTGAGAGATGTAAGTCCGGTTCGGGGAGGAGCATTTGGAAACCTATCACAGCAATGTGAAAAGGCGCTGGGTGCTTACTCTACTTGTACGTTGACGCGGTTTTGAAATATTATACGCCTGGTTCAGTCGTTTCAGGTGGAGATAAAGGTGGCAATAGTGGTTCAAAAGTTGCCGATGTTGGGCGTGTTTGGATTGGTCGTTCCACCTATGTTTTTGGTGGTGGTCGTAATCTAAATGATGTAGCAAGAGGTATTTTTGATTGCAGTAGTTTTGTCCGCTGGGCGTTTGAACAAACAGGAGTAAATGTTGGTCCAATCCATAGTGTAAGTACAGAAACTCTGAACAAAATAGGAACCAAAATTTCGCCAATGGAAATGAAAGCTGGCGACGTTATTTTCTTCGATACGTATAAAGGAGACGGTCACGTTGGAATTGTAATTGATAAAAATACCTTTATAGGCTGTCAAACAAACAAAGGTGTTTCCATTGAAGATTTAAATAATCCGTACTGGAAAAAGTCTTTTCTGGTCATGTAAGAAGGTTCTAAAAAATTAAAAAGTAAAGGGGAAATTAAAATGAAATTTATGAAAGCATCACTTGAAGAATTTAAAAATGAGAGCATCAAACCAGTAGATTATTTGATACAAAATGTAGATGATTCCAATTTTCTTGTGCATAGAGAAGTTAAAGAAAATGAGTTGCATGGTTATAAAAAAGAAGAAATATTTCAATATGAAGGTAAGTCTTTTTAGCGATAATAGCAAATTTTCCATCAGAAGAAGAAGCTATAGAAGGAATACACTCATACTGGAATGCTATTAAACAACTAAACATAATGGCAAAGTAAAGGAGGTATTGATATGAAAGATAAACGAAAAGTTTTGTTCATAGCGCTTGCGATTATAGTCGCAGGCGTTACGATTTTAAACGTCTATTTGAGTACAAAATCAATGAGTGATGGAAATGAAAAACAGTTAAAACTTTCAAATGAATTGTTAACAAAACAGAATGAAGATTTGAAAAAACGGCTCGATAAAGTACTTCCTTCGGCACAAGAACAACAAAGAAGAGAGTATTTATCGACAGTTGAAACGTTCATACAGTTATCCTTTCATCGAGAAAAAGAGGGGTATAACGAAAGGAAAGAACAAGCAAAAACATTATGAGTGAAGAGCTGTTACAACAATTTTATCCGACAGATAAATACGAACTTGGGGATACGTATAAAACAAAACCAACTGAAATGAAATTCTATTTACAAGAAAATGATCCAGATCAAGATGAAGTTCAGGTGTTAGCTGAATTTATAAATGTCACGACTGATCCATCACAAAATCGAGAAGAAAAAGTTAATAATGTATTACGAGTTACGGCAAAAAAGAAAAGGATACATGGCAAGTCAAGAATGTAGAAGAACTCAATATAAAAGTTTTATAACGAAAAAGGGCGAGGTGAGAATGTGTTAGGTGCTATCGGTAAAAAAACGAAAGAATGAATTTGAGACGGGATAAGTCATGGATCTATGGAGCAATTATTAGCTTTTTATTACTCGGTTTTTTCGCTTTCCTAACATCTAAAATTTACATGCCGAATAATGAAAAGCTATTTCATACAGAAACAAATAAAGTCGTAAAGTTGTCTGGTACAGGTAAGTTAATAGTGGAAAAAGAGAGTACAATCCACATAAAAATTTCATCGAAATTCGATTCCGGTTAGAAGGATATGAAGAAACAGATTTTATATTTAAAGCACAAGAAAAAACAAATCCGGGTGCTCAATTACCTGTCAAAGTATTGTATGAAGAAAATGGGAATTATGTGGTGGAAGTACAAAAATTATCTCCAAATTGGGGAGCTTTAGCGTTAGATATTTACAAAAAACAGCGAAATAGAACAAATGGATATTCGGAAATTCACGCAAGAACCTTCTGAATATGAAGAAGAAACTACGAGCAAGCAAAATCCAAATAAGCTCATCCAAACCGTTTTTACTGACCAAAGAAAAACAAAAGCAAATGATGAATTGTTGGCAAATGATAAGAAGTCATATGAACTAGATTTCATCGCAAGAGATAAGAAAGATTGGAATACAAAGATTGAAAACTATGGAAAAGCAATCAAGATGGAGGAAGAAAATGCGAAACAAACTGACCAAAAAATAAGAGATCTAAATGAGGAAACGAAGTACCAAACGGAAACTGAAAAGATGGAAACACAATCAAAGATCTCAGTTTTAGAATCTAGAATTAAAATGTCTGATAAGAACATAGAACTGTTTAAAGCGGAGCAAAAAAGCGCACGGGATAAGATCAAAAAGTTAGAGCAAAAGGCAACTGAAATTAATAAAAACTGAACAAAGTAGTGGGGACATAGTGGAGACAGTGGAGAAAAATAAGGGGACATGATAGGGACATTAGAAAAAATAGAGGGAAGTGATGGAGACATGAAAGGAATATAGAGGGACGTAATGGGGACATTTCTCTTCTTGCTGTGCCCTCATCGTTTTACTAGGCTTCGCCTAGTCCCACACCCTCGGTGGGGGCAAAAACCCCTTATGCTCTTCTCACTATTTTTGGTGCTCTACCCAGAATTTCAGAAAGGAGAGGAAATTGTGCATTTGAAAATTAGAGATATAGATCCGGTTGCAATCCAAAAGTTTGATGAGATGGCAAAGAAAAAAGGAACATCTAGACAAAAACTTTTAAAAGGAATAATCGAAATGGTAGCTTTTTACCAGAGCAATCGAAAAAAGAAATGGAGCTAGAAAACCTCATTCAAAAGAACATATATGTGATGAATGATTGTTACAATCAAATGCAAAAAATGAATCAGTTTATAGAAATGATGATGCAAGGTGATGGAAATGAATAATGCGGTAGCTGTTCAACCTTCAGTTACGCCTGGTGTTGTTTTGAAAACAAAATTTGTTCTACCAAGTAATGATGCGTTTCAAAATTATATCGAGTATGTAGATCGGGAAGAAGCAAAAAGTGAAGTGAAGTTAAATGAAAAAATGTTTTCGCTGTATCAAGACTATATGGGAACCCGGAAAAGACTTCCGCACTCTTTACGGAACACTCTAATCGTTTAACAGAAAGTGAAAAAGAGCTGTAAAGGAAATGTTTAAAACCGCTCATGAGAATGGAAGTATTATGTGGCAAGATGTCATTTCTTTTCACAATCCTTGGCTCGAAGAACAAGGGATTTACGATGCGAAAACGAAAACAGTTGATGAGAAAAACTAATGGATGTGACACGACTTGCGATGAAGGAAATGCAGAAACGAGAGGGCTTAGAAAAAGCTCTACCTGGTCGGCAGCCATTCATTACAATACAGGAAACGTTCATATTCATGTGGCAACTGTTGAGCCGTATCCCACAAGAGAACGTGGTAAGAGAAAGCCAAAAACACTTGATGCGATGAGAGGAAAAGTAGTCAATAATCTTCTAGATCGAAAACAAGAACAAAAACAAATCAATGATCTCATTCGAAGCAACATGGTAGGAAGTAAAAAAGAAGATTCTACATTTACCTGGCGTAATAACCACTTGAAACCACTGTTTCTTCAAATCTATAAACAGTTACCAGCCGATAAAAGACAATGGCAATATAGCTACAATACAATCCAGCCATTAAAGCCTGAAATTGATGAATTAAGTAGAAGGTACATTCAGCAGCATCATAAAAAGATTACGAAAAATTTATGAAAAATTTGGATAAGGAAGTCAAGGTTTTTAAAGAAGCGTATGGAGAGGGGAAATACGATAAGAAGCTGTATGAGAATTATAAGAAGAACAAAATTAACGATCTCTATAAAAGAATGGGGAACGCTTTTTACAAGAAATGAAGGCATACGATAAAGAACAAAAAGAATTCATCACACGAAAAAGTCAAAGCCGTATCAAAAATTTCAACAGAACGTATCCATTCAATATTCTATGAAAAAGTAGAACGTGCTTTTAAAAGTGAATATGAAAGTTGGAAAAATCAAAAACACTATGAACGCATGCAAAGAGACATCGAATATGAAAATGAGAGGGGTTAAAGCATGGAAAATGAAAAAGTAAGAATGAAATTATCATTGAATGAAAATATTCATCAGTATATTCAAGAGTATATGGATGAGAATAATATCGCATATCCTGGTGATGCAATATCAAAAATTTGTATGGAGCATCAAGCAGCCAAAAGTACTGAATGGTCGCTGAATTATATTACGGAAGTGGTATCAAAAAATTTACATGATGTTTTAAAAAATGAACTTACGAAGATCCGTCTTGGTTCTAATAATGCAGATAGAAATACACAAATATTAATTGAATTAATGAATGGATTACTCTTTCATCAAGGTGTACAAAATATTATTTCAACAGAAGTGGAAGAGATGGAAGGCGTAAAAACAGCGAAGCAAGTAGTGGGAAACCGAATCAGTCATTCGAGACAAAAACGATTGGATCATGAAGCAACTAAGAACAGTGTAACTTAAATTACATTGTTCTTTTTATAAAAAAATAGAGGAGGTTTATTGGATGTTATTTTTTAATGAAGATATGGTATTAGGGGTTATAAAATCAATTGGAGAAGGTGAAATCGTATTACTGGTAAAGAATGAGGAATTAACAATCCAGCTAACAGAAGAACAAGAAGATGAACTCACATTGCATGTGATGAATCAAGAGAATATGTTGCTTCCCATCAATGTAAAAACACATGAGCTGTTTTTTGATACAAGTGAAAAATGGAATGAGGAAGAGATGGAAGAACTACAGAAAGCAAGTGAAAGAGTAGGAGAAGGTCATGAGTAAAAATATAAAAAAAGTATCCAACAAAATCACCTGAAGAAAAGAAAGAAGCCATTCAAGCATTAACAAAAAAGATGGAAAAAGCGTAGAAGGTTATTTTCGTTCACCAGAAGATATGAAAGAATATCTTTCGTTTATGGCAAATTTTCATCAGTATTCCATTTCGAATATCTCACTCATACAAACGCAATTCCAAGGAGCCGCAGCTGTCGGCTCCTTTTCTTTTGGAAAGAAAAAGGTTTCTCTGTTCAAAAGGGTGAGAAGGGAATTCAGATCCTCGTTCCTAATCGAACGGTACCCAAGTTTAAAGATCAAGAAGGGAAATGGAAGTCAGTTAATAAGGCAAGTGAGGAAGAGAAAAAGAAGGTTGAAAAAGGCCAAATTGAAGTTCAACCAGGACGTCTTTATTTTTCAGTCGGAAATGTATTTGATATTTCGCAAACGAATGCTTCAGCAAAAGATTTACCTCATATTTTTCCGAATCGCTGGCTGGAAGGAAGCATAGAGGATTACAAGTCATTATACAAAGGTATGGAAGCCATTGCGGAAAAAAACGGTGTGAAGATCATTGAACCAAAAGAAGAACTTGGTGTTGCAAAAGGTGTGAGCTATACATTAACAAAAGAGGTTGCGCTCAATCCTCGGAATTCAGAATTGCAAAATGTAAAAACCTTACTTCATGAGTTAGCGCATGCAAAGCTTCATACAAAAGAGACACATATGAATTACACCGCACCAGAAAAAGAGTTTCAAGCTGAAATGACAGCCTACACAGTCGCTTCTTATTTTGGGATTGATACAAGCGAATACTCATTGGGTTACTTAGCAAACTGGACACAAGGTAGAGAGTTGAAAGATAAAACCCGGCTACTAAAAGAAGTACATGATACTTCAATGGAATTTATCGAAACAATTGAAAGTAATTTAAATAAAGAAAATGAAAAATCACATGAAAAAGAGGTGGAAGGTTTGGCAAAATCAGTGGATGAAAAGAACATTCTGTTAGTGCAATTTACGGGATTAAGTAATACAATGCAAGAGTTTGTTTCTGTTTCAGAATTAAAAGAAAGAGCATCCAGAGACACAGCATTTAGACCAATGGAGAATGCAGAACAATTACATGGTAAGGAATTTATAGATGCTTTTAACGAGTCCAATAAAGAAAGATTTGCAGCTCTAGATCAAAATGAGATTATCCGTCCAACGATGTTAATTCAGTGGTCTGAGAATGAAAATTTTAAAAGTAATGAATTGATTCCGTTTGGAGAAGCAAATGAAAAAATGACAGCAGCTATTACAAAAATTGAGGAAGCAAAAGGTGAGTATGTCGGTTATGACAAAACACGTTATCATATTGTGATTCCAAAAGAAGTAGATGAGTATTTTGGAAGAATGCAGTTAGTCAGTATGGATCGATTAGATCTCGGCGATGGTGCATATACATCTCCCTATCAACAAGTATTAAACGAAAAACCATTTTTATCAGATGAGGTGAAACAAGCGTTACGAGATGATGTAATAGAACATACGCCTATGAAACCAGCAGAGGACAAAATGATTTCCATGTCGAGACTGGACGGAATAAATTCTCCAGAGTATGAGTATATTTCTATTCGTGAATTAAAAGAAAGAGAAGCCAGAGAAGCAGGTTTAGTGTATGAAGAAGACGGCAGTGAAATAGAACCAGCGTATAAAACACCGCTAGTGACAATTGAAGCATGGCCAAATGCGAAAGATGAAAAAGTAGGAGTCATACATATGATGGATGCTGTTTCAAAAGATATACACCAGGTGCCAGTGTTACATCCAGATTCATCAAACCGTGATTTATTTGTGCCTCTAATGAGAGGAAATGGTGAACGTGGTAAGCTTCCTTTGGATATGATGTTGAATGAAAATTTATACGAAAAAGTCCAGCATTCTATTTTGGATGGGAAAGGGAATCAATCCTTTGTCGTACATCAAAAGGATGCAGATATGAAATTACATGAAATTGTGAGAACAGAGCGATATGGTGCTTTAATTGATAAAGAAAAGGAGCAAGAAAATCCAACGTTTAGTGAAAAAGAAGTGGCATTGTATAAAGAGGTGAAGAAAGAAGGATATGAGCCAATTGCTTCTATCGAACAACAACTTCAGCAACAAGATAAAAATGAACCTTCTCCACTAGAAAAGGATTTGAGTGCGAAATATGAAACGTATAAGCGTGCACAGCATCTTGAATCGCCCAACGATATTGATAGTATTGTGAATCGTGTAACGGCAGAAGAAGGTTATTATACAACAAAAGATGTATCCATCGACAAGGAACTCGTGAGCCAGGAATTTGTAACGAAATTAGAAAATAAAGTAGAAGAGAAATTGAGTAAAGAAGGAATCACACAAACCAATCCTCCCACTTCAATGTCCCAAGAACCATACAAAGAACAGTATAAAGAGCAAGTACTCGAAGGGATTGCTCCTTCAAAAGAAGAAGAGCGTTATAAAGACCAGTACAAAATTGCAGTGTTAGAGCTTTTAGGAATCGATAAGGAGAAGTCATCTGACAAAACGACAGATAAACCAGAAAAAGTATCCAATGAAGAGAAAAAGGAACCAGTGAAGCAAGAAGAAAAATCGTCAAAAAGTCGTGAGGATCGTGTGAAAGAAATGAAAGAATTTGAAAAAACACATTCCTTCACCGAAGTATATCAGTTAAAAAAAGAGGCTCTTCAAGAGATCAAAGAAATGAATCTTACAGATTCTCAAAGGGAAAAGTTATCAAAATTAGAAAAAGCCCTGGATACAGAAAAGCAAGAATACGACAAAAATAATAAGCAAGCATCTAACAAAGACCAGGGGAAAGGGGAAGATCAAAAGGAACAAAACAGCTTTTCAAAGGTATTCAATCGATTCAAAGGTGTAACAAAGAAAGCAAAAACGGAAGAACAGGAAATGGAGCGTTAAAAATATAGATTACGTATAGGAAAGAGGAAACCGTATGAGATTGATGCAAGCCAATCAAAAAGGATTTGAAGATAAAGTAGATTGAATCATTTTTTGTTACTCAATTGAGTGAACGAAAAATGATTTTTTTATTAGGAAAGATGAAAGAGAGCGAACCTAAACGCTCTCTTTCTTATTTTGAGAATGAAAGGAGCAAAAGGAATGGAAAACCTTGAAGCGAGGTTCATGTCATGAATGTATGGCTATTTGCAGGCTGTATGCTTCTTGTAGCGGTCTTGTTAAATTTATTATTACTGTTTGGTCATCAAGTAATTAAAAAGCTGAGAAGCAAGAAAATGAAGCGTCAGAATGAAATGATAGATCAATAGGAGGTTCCAATCATGGGGAAAACATTATTTATTGCGGAAAAACCGAAGGTAGCAGTTGAATTATTAAAATCACCTAGATTTAGAAACTCACAAAAACATACAGGTAGCAAGCCATATTATGGCTATTATGAAAATGAAAATTACATCATTAGCTGGTGCCGTGGACATTTGTTAGAGCTAAAGCATCCTGAAGAAATGGATGAAAGATACAAAGAATTTAAGTTTGAACACTTGCCTATTATTTTAGAGCCAGAATATAAAGCGAAACCAGAAATTATAGAACAGATTACTACATTAGTGGAGCTCTTAAAACGTTCAGATGTGGATCATGTGGTCAATTCTTGTGATGCCGATCGTGAAGGCGAACTGATTTACCGTGAAGTGCGCCCATACGGGCTTGTAGAGAATCTGTAATGACCAAACAGTGGGTGAAAGGTACAAAGGAAATACACCCATCATCAGCCAGCTTATCCGGATGGGAAACCCGAAGGGGAGCATAGCATGCTGGAAAAGCCATAAGTTGACTAGTTACCATGTCACGACTGAATGGCAAGATGAAAGGTTATGAATAAGGATGAAGGCTATACTGCTTGAATGACAGTCTGGCTGGGATAAAAATACCCATAACGGAATGGTAATTATATACGTTATGCAGTTCAACATTTGTACAGAGATATAGATGATAGGGAATTAAGGTAATTTCACGGTCTTAATTTGAAGTACCTCCGAACTGAGCACTTCCAATAAGGAAGATAGCAGGCGAACGTCACATCCGATATCATAACAAGTCTGTCTCTATAAGCACTAAATGGGGATTACCTAAGTTGGAGTGCCGTAATAGGCTATGACAGTTTCGTGTCTAAATATCCAATATGGTAACGGAAATTCCGTAGTAGTCAGAGCTAGGGAAAGCCTAGTACACGGCGAAGGGGATTAGCTTGTTTCGTTTAATAGAATCCAGGAAGGAGCGAGAGGCTCTATGAGAAATCCAGAAATTGTATTAAACAATCTAGTCCAAAAGTCCAGTACTATCAATTTTAAGTACGAAAGATTATATCGAAACCTTTATAACAAAGAATTTTTCCTACTTGCCTATGCACGTTTAGCTTCAAAAGAGGGAAATATGACGAAAGGAATCGATGATTCCACTATAGATGGCATGAGCATGGAAAAAATAGAAAGACTGATTGAACTCTTAAAATCAGAAAAATACCAACCCAAACCAGTAAGAAGAGTTTATATTCCTAAAGCGAATGGGAAGATGAGACCCTTAGGGATACCATCTTTTGAAGATAAACTCATACAAGAAATCGTAAGGATGATATTAGAAGCAATTTATGAAGGGATTTTTTCAAACCTATCTCATGGTTTTAGACCTAATAGAAGCTGCCATACAGCTCTTCAACAAATTAAAAGTACATTTGGTGGAACAAGATGGTTCATTGAAGGGGATATTTGTTCTTTCTTTGACAATATTCATCATCACACCCTTGTCACGCTTCTTAGAAAAAGGATACAAGATGAAAAATTTATCCGTCTCATTTGGAAGTTCTTACGTGCAGGTTATATGGAAGAGTGGCAATTTTATAAGACGTATAGCGGTACTCCTCAAGGAGGCGTTATAAGTCCAGTTTTATCAAACATATATCTACATGAACTAGACCGATATGTAGAACAATATATTCAAAATTTTAACAAGGGAAAACGACGAAAGACAAATCGAGAGTACAAAATCATAGACAGTAGGATATATAGACTTCGAAAAAGATGGAACTGTATCCAATAAAATCGCCAGAACGAATGGAGCTCTTACAATTAATCAAAGAACTCCAAGGAGAAATGAGGAAAATACCTTGTACAGATCCTCTTGATGAAGGTTTTAAACGTCTCACATACTGTCGGTATGCGGATGATTTTATCCTAGGGGTAAATGGTTCGAAAAAAGATGCGGAAGAAATTAAGTTAAAATTATCAAATTTCCTCCAAAAAGAACTCAAACTTGAACTATCGAATGAAAAAACATTAATTACTCATACTAGTAAATTTGCGACATTTTTAGGATATAAACTGACGATGTGTAAAGATGAGTCTATTACAAAAAATAATTTAGGAATTAAGAAAAGACATTACAGTCATAAATGTAAACTGTATGTACCGAAAGAAGTTTGGGTAGGCAAAATAAAGGAACTCGGTGTTTTAAAAATTGATAAAAATGGGGTTTGGAAACCAGTACACAGACCATATCTTCTACAACTTAGCGATATAGAAATAATAAGTATCTATAATGCGGAAATAAGAGGTCTCTATAATTATTACAAACTAGCAAACAATGTGAGCGTGTTATATAAGTTTATGTATTTTATGAAATATAGTCTTTACAAAACATTTGCGGCCAAATACAAAAAACAATGCGAAAAATAATCAAAAAGTATAGTCGTAACAAAATATTCATGGTCTCTTACGAGACAAAAGAAGGTACCAAATATAGAGCGCTCTATAATGAAGGATTTTCTAGGGAACTGAGACCAATGACGCAACAACGAATTGATACACTTCCCAATACAACGATGTACACATGTCGGACGGAATTAACACAGCGACTTCTTGCCAATCAATGTGAATGGTGCAAGGAGGAAGGTAAACCTGTCGAAGTGCACCATGTGCGAAAATTAAAAGATTTAAAAGGAAAGAGTAAATGGGAAGTAAAAATGATTGCTAGGAAGAGAAAAACAATGGTGTTGTGCAAGAAATGTCATCAAGATTTACATGCTGGTAGACTAGATTAACAAGTGGAGAGCCGTATACCTTGAGAGGGGTACGTACGGTTCGGAGGGGAGTACATGGAAACCTACCATGGAAACATGGAAAGGCGCTGGGTACTTACCCTACATTTATGAATATGCAGGAGTAAATAAACGAGAATCAAGGCTCTTTATTTCTTCTTATGAACCAGCAGAATTAGAAGGAGCGTTGAATCGTTTAGAACCAGGGGCAGACTATGAGGGACTTGCACAAGCAGCCAAAGCAAGACAATACCTGGACTATATTCTTGGAATCAATGTTACCAGGGGATGTACGGCAAAGTTAGCAAAAACCAGTTCTTATTAGCTTCTGGTCGAGTTCAAATGTGTATCTTAAATGAGATCCGGCAAAGAGAAATTGCTATTCAAAATTATAGAGAACAAACCTATTATAATTTGAAACTGTTAACGGAAAATGGTTTGTCACCAGTGATGAAAACAGAAGATCAACTGATAGATCCAGCTCCTTTACAGAGGCTTGGAGATAGCTTGAAAGAAACGAATGTAATCGTAACTGAATTTAAAGAGAGTACGAGAAAAAAGAAACCTAAATTGTTATATAACTTAACAGATATTTATAAAGATGCCCATGCAAAGCTGAAGGTAAATGCAGAAACAGCCAAAAAGCACATTCAGAGTTTGTATGAAGAGGGCTTTATCACATATCCTCGCTCATCATCTCGGCATTTACCAACGGAACAAGTAGATCGAGTAAAGGAAGTTATGAGTGCATTAAACAACAGTACTTATACAGATTTAATTCAATTGGTTGATACCTCTGGAATTACGAAAAAACATGCCACTTTTAATGATGAGCTAGTAAGTAGTCACTTTGCTATTATCCCAACAACCAAATTATATGTCGGGACCAACCGAAACCCATTAGAAAAACAGCTATACGAATTGATTGTAAAACGGTTTATCGGAAATTTTATGAAACCAGCAATCTACCTGGTACGAGAAGTACATTTTATAGATCAAGAAGGCAACACATACAGTACAAAAGAAAAAATCCTACAAGAGAAAGGATTTCTGAGTGTTTTTCAAGAGGATATTGAAGAGGGTTCGGTTGAGGCATTTCAAATACCAGTTTTACAGGAAGGAGATTCTTTCAGAATCGTTCAGTATGACTTAATTGAGTCCAGAACAAAGAAGCCAGCTTTCCATACGGAAAGTTCGATTTTAACCTTCATGGAAACAGCAGGGCGAAAATTGGATGATGAACATTTGAAAGAACTCATGAAAGGAAAACGGATCGGAACAGTCGCAACGGAAGAAACGTTTATTCCAAAGCTCCTGGAACGAAGCTATATTTCTGTTACAAATAGTCAAATTCAAACAACAAATATCGGTCGTGCTTTTATTGATACATTTCCAGTAGATGAGATGAAAAATCCAGCTTATACAGCTGAAATGGAAGGGATGATTCATATGATCGAAAATAAAGAGCTGAATTATGAGGAATTTGTAGAGAAAACAAATACATTTGTAAAAGACACGGTGGAGCAATTAGGTTCATTGAATGATAAAGTTTCGGACAGCATCATTAACACCTGGAATCAGCAAATCGAGGTGTGCAAATGCCCTTGTAGAAAAGGAAAAATCCTTCATAAAGGCAACTTCTATGGGTGCAGTAACTATCCTGAATGTGAAATTACCTTACCAAAGAAAATCAAAGAAAAAGCGGTTCCTGAAGTGCAAGTGAAAAAGCTGTTTGAGGACAAAAAGACGGATCTCATAAAAGGATTCAAATCCAATGAAAAAGAGTTTTCCGCATACCTGGTGTTGTATGAGGGACAAATAAAGTTCCAGTTTCCAACTGAAGAAGAGTTATCATTCGGTAAGTGTCCAAAATGTAAAAAAGGAGAGATCCTTCACCGTAAAACATTTTATGGATGCACAGAGCATAAAAATGGTTGTGAATTTATGTTACCAGCAAAAATAAAGGGAAAAGCCATTCCAGGTAACCAAATGAAAAAGCTCATTCAAAATAAAACAACTGACTTCATTAACGGCTTTCAAGGAGAAAAAGGAGAATTCACAGCAGCTATTACTATGCAGCCGGATGGGAGCTTAAAATTCCGTTTCCCAACAACTGAGGATCGTACATTAGGGAAATGCCCACTTTGTAAGAGTAGAGTGATTGTAGGAAAAAGTAACTACTTATGTGAAAAATATAAGAAAGGTTGCGATTTTATCATTTTTGGTACATTTTCAGGAAAAAATCTAAGCAGCAATCATGTGAAAAAGCTGTTAGAAAAGAATGTGACGGATCAAATTAAGGGGTTTGTATCGAATAAAAGCGGGAAAAAGTTTGATGCTCGCTTATCGTACAGCGTGCAAGAAAAGCGGCTAAAATTCCTATTCGGCAAATAAAAATTAAATCAATCTAATAGCAAAAAGAGGACTATCTAACGGAATAGTCCTCTTTTTATTTCATTTTATAGAGTAAAGGGGGATTCCGTAATGGCGCATGTCAGTACGGAGGATGCGATGAAAACGAGAGATGTGGATTTGATTTCATATCTAGAGGCCAAAGGGGAGAAGTTTAAGAAGGAAGGGAATTATTATCGACATACGGAGCATGACAGTCTTCTCATTCGAGACAATAAGTATGTATGGAATAGCCGTGGTGAGAAAGGATACGGAGCCATTAGCTTTGCGATCATGTACTATAAGATGTCTTTTCCGCAAGCGGTATTAGACATCAATAAAGGGGACTATAAAGAGTTTAATCGTTCCAAATCTGAAGAGGAACAAAAGAAAGAACAGCAGCCATTCGCCTATCCAAAACACCTAGAAGTGAACAAGCAAACAGAAATCAAACAGTACTTGATCCAGGAGCGTAAAATAGATCCACGCTTAGTGAATTGGCTCATCAAGAAAGATCTTATTGCACAGGATAAGAGAAATAATGTGGTGTTTAAGTGGAAAGAACAAGGTGGAAAAGGCGAAATTATAGGTTTAAGCCGTCAAGGTACTGTAAAAATGAACAATAAAAAGGTACATTTAAACAAATTGTACCGAATTATGAAAAGATCGATGCTGGTTTTACAGTAGATGTTGGAAAGCCGCAAATGATGTATGTGTACGAAGATCCAATAGATATGTTATCTCATTGGAGTTTAAAACAAAATCAGATCCAAAATGCACGCTTGGTATCTATGCACGGTTTAAAGCATAAAACAGTGATTCAATCCCTCATTGATGCAAAAAAGAAGGGCATCATATCAAACAAGTTGTTTTGGCTGTAGATAATGATAAGGCTGGTAAGAAATTTATAGAAAAAATGAAAGATATGCTGATATTTAAAGAAGATATCCCAACAGTTGAAAAGGATTGGAACGATGTTTTGAAAAAGACAGTGGAGCAAAAACAACAGAAAGAACAGAAGAAAGAAACGGTTCAACCAAAGAAAATCAAGCCAATTAAAGAGGTGGAGCGAAGTGTCTAATGTACCATCTATGCCAAACATATTACAGTTTTTGATCTATGCATTTATTCTTTATGTTCTTTTTCATATTTGTAAATTTGTGTACCGAATCATCCAGGAAAAAAGAATGCTGAAGCAAATGGCAAGGTCAGGCATTCGATATATAGATAAAATGGATGGTCGTCAGTTTGAAGTGTATTTGAAAGCTCTCTTTCGAGAACTTGGGTATCTTCCAACGGTCACACAGCAGTCAAATGATTTTGGCGCGGATCTCGTATTTAAAGGGAAAAATCGTATCGTTATTCAGGCGAAGAGATACGGCATGAAGAATCGAGTTGGTATTAGTGCAGTCCAGGAGATTTATGCAGCCAAAGCATATTATAAAGCACATGAGGCTTGGGTCGTTACGAACAGTGTTTACACAAGGCAAGCAAAAGAGTTAGCAGCAGCATGTGATGTGAAATTAATAGATCGTGTTGAACTTCAAAAATTGATTAATAAAATCAATCCAGAACATTCAGCCCAAGATGTGTATCAAGGTGTAGATCCAGCAGAACGGAAATGTCCGGCATGTAAAAGTAATTTGGTTGTGAGGAATTCAAAGAAAAATGGAAACAAATTTTTTGGATGTTCTCAATTTCCAACTTGTAATCATACAGAGCCAATAAATAACTGAGCTGAAGATCATTTTCGGCTCTTTTTCTCTTTTAGTAAGGTATTTCCATTTCCGTTTCAAAAATTTCATTTCTATAGAAAAACGACCTCTCAAATTCACTTACAACGAATCTTAACTATATATCTAATGTAATTAGTCTTGAATTCATTGAAATGCTATATAAGAACGTTTAAGGGATTTTAAAGATGTTTTATATATTTTTAATCAAAATAAAAGAAGATAAGCTATTATTTCTGAATTATATGGAAAACATATTTAAAAATCTTCATTTTAGACCTTGCAAGGTCAATATGTGTGGTATATAATTACCTTACAAGGTCAATATGTGTGGTATATAATTACCTTACAAGGTCAAATTATAGTAAGGAGTGATTACATTGAAAAAGAAAACTTTTGAGGTAACCCAGGACTTACGGTGTTTGATAACGCAAGGTGAAATTAGTTTAGATCATACTGATTACAAGTACCAACGAATGTTTTGTAACGCATTAGAAGCAATAGGTATGAACTATCACTTACATGTGAATGAGTCTGAAGGAAATGCTGTAGTGGTTAAAATAATGGCTGAAGGGAGTGGCATTTATGAAAATCTACACATCTGAATGGCTAGCTTTAAGCGAGGAGATCAAACTAAAACTAATTCGTTTAGCTGTTTTAGAAAATCAAAATAAGCATAAAAATAAAAACCCTTTGTTGCAAAAGCAAACAAAGGGTATCTGATAAGTAACCTAGAAGTGAAGGGAATCTAGTACATTCCCTTCTTAATTATTATAGCATAGAAGGAAAACAACAAAGGAGACTTTCATGAAAGAGATCGAAAAATACATGACACCAGCTGAAGCATCATTCTATTGGGGGATTCCTCGTGAAACACTGAAGCACAAATTCAGTCCTTCAGGTATGAATGAAAAGAAAGAAGCAGACTTACAACGTATGTTAGATGAGGGCTTAATCAAGTACTTTTGCATCCTGAAGGAAAGCGCAAGGAATGGATCATAAGCCGTCAGGCAATGTATGAATGGTTTGGAGAGCCAAAAAATAAGTAGAAAGGGTGTTAGAAGTGAAAGAGGAAATATTTTCTTTGTGGGGAGGATTCAAGAATACACTCAGCTTGATTGTTTGGTTTTGGATCATAATGTTTTTTATATTTGGAGAAAGCTTGTTACAATAAAATAGAATTATATTGGGTGCAAAAGATAATGAAAAGGGGAAAGAAGCTAAATGAAATCAACAGGAATGACTCGAAAAGTAGATGGATTAGGGCGTGTAGTGATCCCAAAAGAATTGAGGGATACTCTTGGTATTAAAGAACAATCACCATTAGAGATTTTTATAGAGGGAGAAAAAATTGTTTTACAGAAGTATCAAGCTGGTGGGGCTTGTGTGATAACAGGTGAGGTTTCAGAACGTAATATGTCATTAGCAAATGGAAAGATTACTGTAAGTCCAGAAGGTGCGGAGTACCTGGTTAAACAGTTGCAAGCATACCAGGTTAAATAAGAGAGCCTGGATACAATCAAAAACGAAAGGCTCCTACATATAGGGAGCTTGTTTGTATATACAATATAATTTCACATACCGTATTATTTAATAAAAACTAATATATGAAACAATTAGTCTACATTTAATTATTGCGGCATCTCTCTGATAAATGGATTATAAAATGTGTCTTTTGGATAATGATCCTTACAAAATGGTGCTTACAATCTAGATTTTGGATAGATTTATTGCGAAATACGTCCATGTAACAGCATTTCAATTTAAATATGATACGATAGTTATATATTCATTTTGACAGTAAATGGGGAGGAGTGTCGATGAAAAACCATATAAAAGTAAATGGCAAGATCCTTCAAACAAATAAAAAATGGTCACATCTAAGGCAAAAACAAAAAGAACGCATTTCTAATTGGTTACGTAGAGAATATACAAAATTTGTACAATCGCATCATAGAAGACCTAAAAAGTACGAGCATGATGATATTCTTCTTGCAGTAATGGATCAAATACATGAACGAGAAATTTGGATTCCGTATGGGGTGTTTTTGCCCATCCCCCGAAAAGGGGGAATAAGGGCAAAGTACACTCTATTCTTCTTCAAATGAATCTTCTCGTGCTAACCTGGTTAGAATATCAGCTTTCTTGATGTTCTTAATGATTGCATCCAAATTTACTACAGTTGGGGATTTACTAAATTCATACCGACCATAAAAATTGATATGTTGCCATGCAACCGGTGAAATATACTTTAGTATGTTCATCTCGATACCTTTATCCTGGGATTTCGTTAATAAATTCGATAATATACGCGCATTGTAATAAATAATACAATTGGTGAGTAGCCTACTACATTCATTCCAGATATGCTGATCTTGTTCAGTCTTGAAACGAAGTTTCCCAAAGTTTGCATAAGATACAGACCGACGTAATTTATGATAACTTTCCCCACGGTTTAGCGCCTTTTGAACATTTTGACGTAATGATAGTGAATCAATATATTCTAAAAAATATAGGCTTTTGATGATATTATCATACTCCCATAATGGGGTCCCGCCAACCAAATGACATAAAACCCACGCTAAGACATTTTTGGAAAAGAAAAAGCCGATTTTCCTACGTTAGGGGTCACCATACATATCCATCAACTTAAGAACTCATTACAGCCAACTGTAGATGAATATTAATTATTTTTTCACTAGACTAACCCATACATGATAAAAATGTACATGACAAATAGAACCTATTGGGTCTGAATTTTTGATACTATGCTGCTCGATCTTGGCACATGGTATAATTGTATATGACACCTTACGAATAAAAAGACCACCTCATATAAGATGGATTCCACTTTCTTGCTATTCAAAGAAATCATCATACCCTGCATTATAAATACCGATAACGGTTAGTTTGTACTCTTGATCTCCATATTTTTTCTCTTCTCACGAACAACAGAGCTGTTTCAAAAGCTCCCTCTTAGCAGAAGTTTACTTTTGTGACAGCTCCAGTTACTCTATATATTATTTATTGCTTGTTTCTACTTGCTTGGCCTCTGTTGTTTCAGCAGCTTTTGTCAGCTTTCCTTCTTTTTCAAGCTGAGCAGTTAGTTCATCTAACGTGATCCCTTTTTCTTTAGCCATTTCTTCTAAGTTGACAGTTTCACTGGATTTTGAATCTGCCGCTATTTCGGTAGCCACAGTTGTTTCAGCAGCTTTTGTCAGCTTTCCTTCTTTTCAAGCTGAGCAGTTAGTTCATCCAACGTGATCCCTTTTTCTTTAGCCATTTCTTCTAAGTTGACAGTTTCACTGGACTTAGTATTTTCCCACATGTCGTTGTTGCTCGCAGCATATGCAGATCCTCCAACAACAGATAACCCTAGCACAAGTGTAGCAATTGTTAATTTTTTCTTCATATTAAATTCCTCCTAGAATGTTTTTAACCTCTACCATACGATAGATAGATTCTATAATATTACAATTGAGCCTGCTTGCCTGCATCCTTTCTATTTGATGTTACCAGTATATAAAAATCCATGTTAAATCCTTGTTAAGAGAAACACTTCTTAAAAATTCACAAAAAAGGCTTTAAATAAACAGGTTCAACAACCATTCAAAGCCTTTTTCATTTTCTTATTTTATTTTACCAAGTGTAATTTCGAAACAAGTACCGCCGTTTTCATTATCCGTAACTACGATGTTTCCATTGTGCTTGGTTATGATATTTTGCACAATGGAAAGTCCCAAGCCTGAGCCACCCCATTCACGAGAGCGTGATTTATCCACTCGGTAAAACGGCTCAAATATATTCTTTTTTCCTCATCGGGGATACCAATTCCCGTGTCTTTAATTTCAACCATTACCTGCTTTTTATCCGATTTAACTTTAATCATTACCTTACCACCGTCGATATTGTATTTAATACCATTTTCAACAAGGTTATAAAACGCTCGATAAAGTAAATCTGTATTTCCGTAAACAACACTATCAGCGCAATCCAAATATAGTTTAACCTCTTGTTCATCAGCAATATGAGAAAGTTCGGAAACAATATCTTCAAAAACATCCTTCAAGCAGATGGTTCCATCCTCAAATCCATCATTCATATTTGTCATATCCAAAAGGGTAAATACAAGCTCAGATAATCGTTGTGTTTGCTTTTCAAAAACGTTAATGAGTGCATCATATTCTTCTGTAGAATGTGCGTTTTTCTTTTTAAATACATCAAGCTTTGTTTTTAAAACCGCAAGTGGCGTTCGGAGTTCATGGGCCGCATTTGCAGAAAAGCGACTTTGCATCATAAAAGCATCGTTTAGCTTATCCGTCATTTCATTAAAAGACTGCGTTAGCTCAGCTATTTCATCATTGGTTGGTGGAATGTTCATCGTTTCTGATAGATTATGCACAGTCCTATTCTTAATTTGACTATTTAGTGTATCCAGTGGTTTTAACACTTTGCCCGATGCATAGTATGTCAATACACCACCACCGAAAATGACTAAAAGCATATAAAAAACACTTTCAAACTGAAAATCCGTTCTTGCTTTTTGTGCATCTTCAGTTGGTGGCGTTTGGTGATTGTCAATAACATTGCTATCTTCACCAACTTCTAGTGCAGGTAATACAGAGGCTGCATCAATTCTTGTTGCCATTATACCAGCATAAAAATTTAAAATTAATGTAAGCCCTATACAACAAATCATTAATAAAATTATCATCATTGCAGTAAGTCGCAGCCGAATTGGAATTTTTTTAAACATCAAGCGTCACCATCATTTTTAGTAATAAAATAACCCTCACCAATCTTTGTACGTATCGGATCATAATCTAAAAGAGCTTTCATTTTTTTCGTAATGTAGCTATATGAACTCGAATAGCACCACTAAAGCTATCGGCATTTCCATCCCAAATGTGTTCAATCAATTCTTCTTGACTAACAACTCGTTCTTGATTAAGCAGAAAGTATTCAAGCAATGCGAATTCTTTTTTGTGAGTATCAGTTCTTTTTTACCCACAAATGCGGTGCGTTTTGATAAATCAATATTTATATTACCGCAAGATAAAAGGCTATTTTCCTGCACAAATTTTCGCCTTAATAAATTTCTTATTCTTGCTTCCAATTCCGCAAAGGCAAATGGTTTAGTTAAATAATCATTCGCACCAATATCTAAACCTTTAACTTTGTCATTTACGCTACTTCTTGCACTAAGGATTAAGACTTTTAATTCTTTATTTTCTTCTCTTAACTTTTCTAAAACCTTTAATCCGTCCATTTTCGGAAGATTTAAGTCAAGTATTATTAAGTCATAATTTTCAACGTACGCCAGTTCATAAGCATCTTCACCATTACTACAGGTATCAACCGCATACCCTTCTATTCTAAGTCCCTCAGCGATAGCTTCCTGTAAATCCAACTCATCTTCAACAACAAGAATTCTCATACCTTAATCACCTCATTTTCATTATTATAAATAGTTGTGCGTTAAATCCATGTTAAGCAATTATTATCAAAAAATAAATTCCATCCTTGAAGGAATATATCTATGGTCACTGATTTATGCTTACAAGTGCCAAACACCTATAGTAGTGTAGCTGTCACTTTGGGCGATAAATCGTAGTGCGAGACACGCCCCACTTTTCCGTGATATCCTCACCATATCCAAAAAGAAAATTGTACGTTTGGACACATTTCAACTTATTCTCTGTACGCTACAACATAAAATAGCCCCAAGGAAGGTGTTGCAAAAATCAACATATATGCAACACTTGCCTTGGACTTGATTTTTATAGCGTCACGACGTTGCATATATTATGTTGCAAATTAAATCCCGAAAATGGTATGATATTTGTAGCAAAATAGAAAAATAGATTTATGCAACGTTAGGAGAGCAAAAGATGAATTACGCATATATTCGGGTGTCCACGCTACAACAAGATTACACATTTCAGAAAAAAGAGATCCTTACATATTGTGAAGCTAACAACATTGAATTGTTAGAAGAATGTATTTTCGAAGAAAAGCAAAGTGGAAAAAATATGGAGAGAGAACAATTCCAAATTCTTATGCAGCAACTACATCCAGGGGATACACTTATTGTTTATAAATTAGATCGTTTAGGAAGAAATCTTTCTGATATGATTCGCACTCATGAAAAACTGATCAAAAATGATATTGGAGTCATTGCTATTAATGATAACATTGATACGCGGAAAAAGATGACATGACTACTAAAGTAATGGTTACAATCTTATCTTTATTTGCTGATATTGAACGAAGCTATATACTGGAGCGAACACAGGCTGGACGTATCAAGTATGTAGAAAATGGCGGGAAACTGGGGAGAACTCCTAAAATCAATAAGTCTAAAACTGATTTGATACTTGAGTTACTTGATCAAGGGAAAACGAAACAGGAAATTGCTGATTTTTTAAACGTTGACAGAACCACTATCTATCGCACATTGAAACGAAATGGTTATTAAGAAAATTATTCATAACGAGTGCCATCTATACTTCTATAGACTATGTACATTTTTAGAAAAAATCTTTGTTTTTGCCTAAAGACTTTATCATAATAAAAGGAGCTAGATTCTATATCTTAGCTCCCTTATTTGCAAATTATTTAATTATAAAGGCTACGATTGCTAAAACGATACACACAATCCCACTTAATAATTGTCCTATTCCAGAACTCTGTCCATTAATTAGCAAGTTGAAAAGATTTTTTCTGGTTTGAGTTTTTCCTACGAATGCATCATACTTCTTCATTTTATATACACCCGATAAAATTAATGTTACACCAATAACGATAAGTAATACTTTTAAAGCCACTATATTTACCTCCACTTATTATGTATATGTTGAATTTTTCTCAATCATTTTTTAGTTGTTATTATAATCGTGAACAACACTCGTCTATAATTTCTAAAAAATCATTATCAATTTTTATAAGTTAATTATTACGTTTTAACATTAAACAAACTATCTAATAACCTTACACAAAGATGACAGTTCTGTAAGGATAGAAGAAAACAAACAAGCTATCTACAAAAGTCTTTTTTCTTGTTGTAAATATGTATATTAAAAATATACTTTACACTCTCCGTTGCAATTGCTCTATCTTCCCTTACAATATATATCGTCATTTCACACATAAATTTTCTTTGTCTAACTATTATCCACCTGAAACTATAAAACGGGTCATGTTTTGGTGATTTAATCCATCACATGACCCGTTTTCACACTTATCAGCTGACCTTTTATAAGGGGGATTGCCAACAAAACGTAAATTTCGTACAGTGAGAAGTTCTCAAAAACGACTTGTAGCAATTTTTAAGGTACCTTGTTTTTAGTAATAAGTTTTGAAACTGATTTCTAATGGTATTTCGTGCTATTTGAGTAGAAATAGAGTTCCATAAACGAACGTTTTGTTCCTATGTTGAAGTCTCTTTTTCCTCAAGGGCTACGGTCTAAGTTTTAGTCAACCACCGTAACCCCTTTTATTTGCCAAAACGAACGTTCTAGCGTTTCCCCTACTCCCTTGTAATGTCCATTATTGTCAAATTGGAATTCTCGATAGTAATCGTCCTTTACCGGAAGATGAACATTGACATTTTGATAAATCGAGCCATCCTTTTTAGCATAGTAATTGAAATATCCAAAACCTTCCCATCCAAAGCTTCCCCAAACAGTGAAACGGCCTATCGCAGCTTCTCCAGAATCCTGGAAGTAATACCTTTTACCATCGATGTCTTGCCAACCCTTTTGCATTTCGCCTTTATCGTTATAATAGTATATCTTACCATCAACTTTATCCAATCCTGTCAGCTTAGCTTCTCCGTCATGATTAAAATAATATCTTTTTCCGTCAATGGTATCATGACCATCGAAAGTATAGTTTTGACCATCTTGGAAATAATATTTTTTCCATCAACTTCCTTCCAACCGGTATAGTAACGCCCTTCTTCTAAGCTGTAATATACCAGTACAGGCTGGTCTTTTTCATCAAACAATCCAGGTAAAAAGATTTTAGAAATCCCGCTTTTTCTAATAGAACCATCTTTTTCAAACATTAACGTTTTCTCTTCAAAAATAACTTGAGTCTGTAGGCTATCTAGCGCTTCTCCATTCAGCTTAGAAGCTCTCTCAAGTGCACCTTTGTCAGAAAAGTGAAGAATGACATTTTTATCTTCTAGACGTATTTCATTTTTAGTAACTCGAGCATCTTTAAAATAATAAATTTTACCATCGATTTCCCGCAAACCGTTTTCAATAAACGCTCCAGAAGCATCAGAATAGGCTAGACCATGGGCATCTTCCACCCATGCTGATCGTTGCAGAGCACCATCATTATTGAAGTGATAGTACTTCCCATCAATATCCCCCAATATATTTGGCATCCTCATATGGTTATTATTCAAATTAAAATAATATGTCTTCCCCTCAATTTCCTGCCAACCTTTCAAAAGAATTCCATCAGAGCCTGCATAATACTGATCGCCATTTTGGGCCATCACCCAACTGTTCTTTATTACGTTTCCAGAAGAATCTTTTACAATCCCTTTACTAGGATCCTTTTCATCACGTATTATCTGTATTCCGTCATGCTTCTGTTTCTCATTTTCTTTACCTGGATACCACTCTTTTAACCAGTTATGAATTTCATTGTTGCTTTTAGCAGTGAAACGAATTTCAGAGGTGAAACTCGAATCAGTACCAAATTGTTGAACATTTTGATTACCAGCCAAACTTACTCCATTCTTGTTTTTCAAATGGAACTGAAGTTCCTGGGCATAAGAATTCCCGGTCTGAACAAGTTCAAACACTTCATCATCACCAATCGAATCGGAATATTGAAGTGCATTTCCTTCTTTCCCTGAAAGATATTTTGAACCAGTTTTCACCAACACTTTATTCGTCCCTTTTTTATAGGGGATAATTTGATAAGGTTTACCGTCATTTAGTACACTAAATGTTAGTGCAATAGGTGTCTCTAGGATTTTTGTAGAGTCCGCCAATATAGCAGATGAGCGATCATGAAAATCTGCAAGAGCTTTAGAATCGCTTGTGAGATAATTCCAAAGAACATCTTTGGATACTGGCTTTGAAGTCAATGTTGATATTCGCTTTTCCTCATCTGATAACTCAGCAAATAGGGCATCTGTACCTCTAGCAAATTCCCATTTAGTATCTTGTTTGTGGTTTTTCTCATGAAATTCAAGAACAAGTCTTGTGTTTTTACCAGACGTTTTTTCTACATATATGGTCTTAGCTTGATTCAATGCAATCCCAGTCTTACCCTCGTCTAATTGCGCTTGTGTAATGTAAAGAAGATCGTGTTCTGAAACAGATCCTGCATCAGGATTTAAATCTACAATGGTACCAGCTTCTGTAATATTAAGCTGCTGTCCAGATTTTAATTTATGAATTTCACTTTTTCCATTTGGATAAAGTACCTTAATCGTTTTAGTAAAATTTGTGTCATCTTTCGTATGGTGCATAGAAATATTAAACTCCCCAGATTTAAAACTAGGAGCTCTGTAAGATATATTCTCTGAATAGGGAGTAGTATCATTAGGGTTTGGACCATCCTCTAGAGATATTCCAAGTGCTTCATAAATGTCTTTTACAATACCTAATGAAGTAATCCCCACATCGATTACGACACCACCTATCCCTGCGCTAGCCTTATTTTCTGCAATAGGTGCCATAGAAAAAGAATGCCTAATGCCGCTGCGGTAGGAATTACTTTCTTTCCAATTCCAATTGTTTTAAATTTTTTCTTCATTTTTGTTGTCCTCTCTTAGTAAGAATTAGCCTAGATTGCTTACATGTAACACTGTAAAAAATAAACATATAAAGACTGTCGTATATTGATTTAAAAATATAAAATCAATATCTGTAGGTTCATCTTAGTTTAAATACCTTTCATTTTTCTTGCGAAAATGTTACAAAACTCTTTCGTTAAAATCGTATAAAATTCCGAATTTTATACGATTTTCTGATTTTTTCAGCTTGGCCCCATGCCCATTAAACGAAGATTTTGAAGTATCCCCAAAACAAAATTTTTATTTATAAAATGAATTAAGTAGTAAACAAGAAAGGCTGGCAAAATGCCGACCTTTCTTGTTTTTTGAGTATCAATTTTTTATTTCAATAAATCAATAATAACGAAAAGGAATGGTTTGTCTCGTTCTTGTTATACAAAGGCCTTTTCTTTTTTAGATATGTCATAATTACACGAATACATAATAATAAAGGTGTAGTAACGAAAATTCCAAGTAAACCGCAACTATCTTCAACAAACCAAGGTAAGAACGGCATCCCTGAGGAAAATATAAATAGGTTAAGTACTAAAAAAATAATTGTACGAGTAATAATCTCATACTTATGTTTTTGTGATTCATGGTGTTAATCCTTCGCAAAAGTTTATTTTTAGACTGTATTATCGGTGTTTACTTATGTGTCAATCATTTTATTCCTATCTGTATGTCCAAGTTTAAGAAATTACTTGCAAGAGTCCTGAAGTGTTTGTACTAGAAGCAATGAAAGGGTTTTGTAACATTTACGAAAGAAAAATGAAAGGAGTTTACATTAAGATAAACTTATCGATATTAATTTAAATATGTTGGTAACAGTATAATTAGAAAGTAAGGAACAAAGTCATGAAAGAAAAGATAAAGAGAAGTATAAAAAAAGTATAAAAAAATTCCCCTGTAGGAATAGCGATGGGGATTGTATTCAGTTTTAACCCATTTACAAAACATAAAGCGAAAGCAGACGTTGATACAAGAGAAACGATTCTTACAACATTTGGAGATACCTATGATACGTTTCTAAAAGAGCCTTTTGTCATTTTTTTATCAGAACAAAGTGCTAAAAATGATTATACAGCTAACAATGAAAACCGTGCTTACAAAGCTCCTACTTTTAACAAAGGAGAATTTGGTATTAGTGTTTATGATTATTATAAAAACCAACACTTTTCTAAGAGAATTAAAATTTTCCATAAAGATGGGAAAGTTGAATATAAAACGATAAAACATGGTCAACAACTTCTGATTAAGCAAGCTGGTATAATAGTGGACTTAAATCCTGATGCTTCAAATGTATATGAACGTGATGTGTATTATATTACGCAAAAACAATTAGATGAAGGGAATACTGGTATTGCACTTACGAATTGGCAAACATATTACTTAAAAAGTGAAAATAGTGGTCAAATGAATGGTCCTTTAGCTCTAAAATATATTAGACAAGAATTTCCAAATATAAAACCAGGTAATCCTTCTTTTGACCTAAAGAAACTTTTTCATGCACTACCAGGAGAGAAGCGAAAACTGGCAACGATAACTTCGAATCCAGTAAAAGAATCTGAAATTTTTAGTTATACCTCTGATGAGCTTGCTGAGATAAAGAAACATAAACTCGCCGTCGTTACACAATATAAAAATGAAGAATGTTCTTCTATTTCTGTGAAAATTAGAAACGAGGGTAACGTCTTGCGAACATGGGAGGGGAGTACGAATATTTCTACTTCATCTAATTGGATCCCAGAAGATAGGAGTATATTTACAATTATTCCACTTGAAAAAGATCTAACAAGGTCTACATAGAAGCAAATTCAACCTATCTTACATCTGTAAATGGTGAGGTGGGCGTTACAGGATTTCGCGCTTACGGACAAGTATGGACACTTGTTGATTATGGATTTGGAATCTTCTCTTTAAAAAATAACCACGGACAATATTTATCTGTTAATGATACATCCGTACGTCTTACTGACAAGCCCGAGAAAAACACTATATTTGACACTAATATTCAAAAAGACAAATGGAATAAGTGGTTAGCTAAATGGTATCCTAGCAAATAAAATGCAAGTTGATATAACCTCTAGAAGCTTTACAAACATTTTTAACGAGTAACGAACCAACAAGCCAATTTTCTGTACGTTAAGGAAATCGGCTACACAGATCCTTAAGTTGTTTTTAATCAAGCTTTATTTCAAACCAAAAATAATTCGCCCTTACGTTGAGTATATGTATTCAACGTAAGGGCCCTTTTAAATTCATATTTTAATTTTCTTGGTTAAGATAACGTATATATCTCGGCTGAACCCCTTATTCCCCCTTTTCGAGGGGATGGGCAAAAACACCCATCTAAGCAACTAAATAATTAAATGCCATATATATGGTTAAAAATACACCTAATACTAACTCAAGACCAATAATTATATATGAAACATTTAAATTAAAATCTCTTATGCTTCTATATATAAACATAAACCCTAATAAGAAGAATGTAACATATAAATATTGACCAATGCTAAAAGCCAAAGTAGCAGATAGTAAAATTAAAATTAAAAACAGCTTGTCTATTGTTTTATAATTAATTATTTTTGTCCAACAAATGGTTGCATAAATTCCCTCCTAATATTAATTTTCCGGATTATGGATATTATTAGGTCTATTATATTATGAATTTTCTGTTTTTTATCTTGTAAATAAGCTGTTTATATAAGTTTACATAACACCACTTATCAGTATTCAATGTATCTACCAACTTAGAAAAGCCCCTTCAGAAATTCTGAAGGGGCTTTTCGTTCACATAATCAGTGTTATCAGTAGTTATTATTTAAAGAGCCATTTTAGGTCCGCTACCACTCTAAGACATTGACAAATGCTATATGAAGCTTTCTATCGCTTACAAAAAGCTTGCCTTATCCCTCAAAACGCAGATCATGATCTTTTTATTTATACAGTTGACATGTATAGTCAAACTGTATAATATGAAACTATACAGTTTGACTATATAGATTAACAATATATTGAGGTGGAATGAGATGAATAGACATAAATTATTGCCATTAACTGAAACAATGAGTTACATTATGCTGGCATTGCAAGAGCCTGCACATGGCTATGTCATTATGCAAAAGGTCGAGGAAATGAGTGACGGTGACGTACGGATTGCTGCTGGGACTTTATACGGTGCGGTTGAAAATTTAATTAAGCATGAACTGATTGAACGTGTCGAAACGGAGGATACCCGAAGAAAGGTCTATGTTTTAACGGACAAAGGAAGAGAAATTTTACAGCTGGATATGCAAAGAATGCAGCATATCATTAATGTTTACAAAGGAGAAAATATAAATGAAGAAATTTAAGTGGTTTGTCGATATCCGTAAAGAAGAAGCTTGGCTTAATGAGCAACTGAAAAAAGGCTATAAATTGGTAAAAATAGGTTCGTTAGGCTATTATCAATTCCAAAAACAACTGATACGAATCAGGTCATTAAATTAGACTTTCAAAAATATTTGACGAAGGAAAAGTTAGAAACATACATCGAGCTATATGAGGAATTCAGTTGGAAACATGTTGCTGGCAGCCGATTTAGTTCTGTTCATTATTGGATCAAAGAGCAGGATGGTCATGATGAATTGTTCTCAGATGCACCATCAACAGGTGCGATGTTGCAGCGAATGGCTAGCTATTACTTTATGATGTTCGCAGTATTCTTGATTCTCATTCCTTCAGGAGATGGAAAACTACTCTATTTGAATCCCCAAAATGCCTACTTTACACCCGGATTATGGGAAAAACAAGGTAGCCATTTTGTTCAGTCCTTTTATTTGAAACTCCTTTTGCTTTAATGCGTTTCGGTTCTACTTGGCTGTTAATCATCATGACATTATTCTTTGCAATCAAATATACGAAGTGCAAAAAACAAGAAAAAACATTTGCTGAATAAAACAAACCAGCCCTCAGGCTGGTTTGACTATTTTTTGTTATCCCCTCAGTTAACATAAGATTCGTTAGCGGAAGTCATTTTAAAATTCTACATGTGGATTTTTTCTTTGTTCTTGCGAATAGCCCACCATACCAAAGCTACAAGTAGTATGATAAGCGGTATTCCCTGAATAAAGAGAAATCCTTTCCAAAAATCAAGTACAGTACTGTCTGGAGAAGCTGTTGCCATCACACCTATAAAAAGTGCCAATGGACTTGCAAGTATATTTATCCCTAAACCGACCATTACGAATGGCAGATTTTTAGCCTTAATTTTTGGTGACCCAGCCTTAATAAATACAAATATTGCAGTACCGATTATAAGAAACAGTACCCCATAATAAAATACGATATATTCCATAATATCCCTCCATCACTCTAAGTGTATCACCAGCAAGGACAATTTTGTGTAAATTTGGATGAATAGTTCATTTTATGCCCTTAGCGTGGTTTTTTCCGAAATGCTGGCGGTACCCCTTTTAGTTGTTGTGATTATGGCCAAGGTAACTTGAAAACCTTGGGTTTTCCCACAAAGAAATGAGAAAAGGGGAAGAATAACGAAAAACATGTGTCAATAATTTTAGTATGTGCTTGTATTTTACCAAGGGTGATGACGATCAATATTACGATTAACAACAACATTAAAGCTCATAAAAATAAACAGAATGAATAATTGACAAAAAATGAGAATAGTAGTAATCTAACGTAAAACATACGCTACCGTATTTTACTGGAGGGATGATATGCAATTAACGAGGGAAGATTGGATAAAAGCAGGATTACAACTATTAGCTGATGAAGGGATACATAAAGTTCGTATTGAAGCACTTGCTCGATTGCTAAAAATAAGCAAAGGAAGCTTCTATCACTATTTTCGTGACCATCAAGAGCTTTTAGATTCTATGCTCGACTTTTGGGAAGTACATGCAACAAAGCTGATTGTTCAAAGTATGGAGCAACAGGATGCCTCTTTAGAACAGCTATTACAGATTAGTTTTAATCGAGATAAAAAAATCGAGAATGGTATTTATACTTGGGCTAAATATGATCCTGTTGTGGCAGCACGTTTAGTAGATATGGAAGAACAGAGAATTTCTTGTGTTGCAAAATTGTATCAAAAAATGGGCATAGACGAAACTGAATCAATTGATCGAGCGAGACTTGCCTATTTAACGTATGTAGGATGGATGACAAGGTTTGAAGCAAATCCTAATTTTGATATTGATAAAATGGTTGAGCTTTTAACTTCTTTCAGCGGGTGTCCAAACATCCGCTGAAAGAAGTTAAAGCCTCCGGCGGATGTCACGGAATTATGCCGAGACATAATTGATTATTCGATAATAAATGTCCCTAATATGGTTATAAAACCTGAAGGGACAAAATTTTTACCATAACATACGGTAGTGTATGTTTTATTTGAAGTTACGACATTGGGGGCGAATAAATGAAATTACTATTAATATTAGTAGCTGTAGGGCTTCTGTGGTTTATCAGTTTTTTGCATATTTATTGGGCTTTTGGAGGTCGATGGGGTTCTGCCGTTGTTCTCCCAGTAAAAGAGGGAGAACATAAGCCTGCTTTTACTCCGAGAATATGGGGAACATTATTCGTAGCCATTCTTATTCTAATGGCTAGTGTCATAATTGTTGTTCAAGGAGGTTATTTGCAGGGGTTCCAAGCAAATAGTTTATCTAAAACCGGAAGTATTGTCTGTGCTTTAGTTTTCATTATTAGGGCAATTGGTGATTTTAAGTTTGTTGGATTTTTTAAAAAATTAAACATTCTCAGTTTGCTAGATACGACACTTAGTTTTATAGTCCATTATGTTTATTCTTTGGCTTTGTCTATATCATGTTGTTGTTTTAATAAGTATCTTCATTCCCTATTCATGACCAAAGTACTTTAAACAAACTTTTGCTTAGTGGGATACCTCCCCATACCCATCAAGCTAAGATTTCAAAGTACCCCTAAATGGAAATTTTGTGTTTTTATAGCACCGAAGTTTATTTTTATCGTTTTGGGGTAACTTGTTTTCTTAAGTTGATGGATGTGTGACGCTACCCCAAAAGGGTAACTTGTTTTACTGGACAAGTCTGTCCAAAATCAAGTGAAGTTCATCCATCAACTATTTGGAATTGCTGCTTAAGGCCAGAATCCACTAGGAAACTTTTCGCCTCTTTATATCTTTCCTAAGTATTTGCACCAGAACAGGCTGATGAATAGCCATTTTCTATTTGAATCCGATCCGTACACTCTCCCTTTGTTCACATAAAGTTCAATTGTTTTGTATAATTAAATATCCTATAATTGTGATATTATTGGAAATTTTTGATCTGTTATACCATGACTCCTGAGAAACTAGGAGTTTTTGCTATATAACTATCATGATTTGAAAATACAATAGAAATTTACTAATCAAAAATCAACATTACGGATTCTACTTCAGGAGGTATATGATGAAAAAATTATATAATGCAGCGTTCACATATTTAATTATCGGTTTATTATCAGGTGTATTCGCTAGAGAATATGCAAAAGCAAAGGGAATTCTAGGCTCTACTCTGCTGAACCTTTTACACACACATACGCTAGTACTTGGATTTTTATTTTTTTAATTGCCTTAGCACTAGCAAAGTCATTTGCGTTTCATGAAGTAAAAAGTTTTAATATGTGGTTCATTGTTCATAATATTGGATTAATTTTAACAATTTCTTCAATGGCAACTCGAGGACTTCTTCAGCTAAATGGAGCCGATTTTAAAGGATTAAGCTATATAGTAGGAATCTCTCATTCTATCATAGGTTTCAGCCTTGTTTGGTTTATGATCCTATTAAAAAATCATATAAAATGTAGCTATATAAAAGTGATATTTTGGGTTCTGTTGCAAAGTTTCTTAACAGATAGAAAATGAGATGTTTACAGATGAATGTTATGCAATTTCAAGTAATTTTTGTAATTCATTGCATGTTGAAAAAACGAAGTCTGGCTGCAAACTTCGTTTTTGTTTATATATGGCATGAATCGTTTCGATTCCTTTTATCGTGCGTGAAGCATGGTGAAGATTTTGAAATCCTGCGGATTTGGCAAAACGTCGCTTTACATGTCTATGGTCCTGTTCTATGAGATTATTCAAATGCTTGATTGTACAATGAGTTGTATGTGTATAAAAGCCTTGTTTCCTTAATTTTTTGAACGCGCAAAGTAATGCCGGAGCTTTATCTGTTGTTAGAACTGTTGGTTCTCCAAAAGTTTTTACTAACCTTTTCATAAAGGCATATGCAGCTTGATGATCTCGTTTTTTACGAAGTTGAATATCCAATGTATGTCCCTCTTCATCAATCGCACGATATAGGTAACGCCATTCTCCTTTGACTTTTATATAGGTCTCATCCAATTTCCAAGACAGTTGTACGTGTTTATTTTTCCTTTTCCAAATTTGGTAGATCAAATTCCCATATTCATGAACCAGCGCATGATCGTTGTTGGGTGAATCGAAACACCACGTTCTTTCAGAATTTCAGAGACATCACGATAGCTTAAAGAAAAACGACAATAGTAGCCGACGGCTACCAAAATAATATCCTGTTTGAATTGTTTCCCTTTAAAATATCCCATTTTTGATTCTCCTTACTCTATTTTGCAAAAGTTTAGCTTACTTTTAAAAACTTTGCAACAGAACCCTTCTTGCAACAGGTGAAGAGCAAGTTATTATTCCTTCTATTATGGTTAAACAAGTAGATTCAACTGGTGCAGGAGATGCATTTGTAGGTGCAATACTTTATCAATTTTCTAAAGAAGAAAATATATTTGATTTCAACTTTGAAAGACTTTGTACATTCGTTGTATTTGCTAACAAAGTTGGAGCGATTACGTGTACAAATTACGGAGCTATTCAATCCTTACCAACATTAGAAGATGTCATTAAGTTTGGATGAATATTTTTTAATAAAGAGTAATCTGTTTTTTATTTTTCACATTTTAAAGGTGTAGTATCTTTATTAAATACTGCACCTTTTGTTAATATCAATGGTTCTGTTGCAAAGTTTTTTACATATAGAGACATGGGAAGATTGTGGTCAAATTTTATGAAACCGTTAATAAATTCTGTAATTCGTTATACGCCGAAAAGACGGAGTCTGATTGAAGACTTCGTCTTTGTTTGTATATGGCATGAAGCGTTTCTATCCCTTTTATCGTACGTGAGGCATGACGAAGACTTTGAAATCCTAAGGAACGAGCGAAACGGCGCTTCACGTGTCGATGATCTTGCTCAATGAGATTATTGAGATATTTTGTTGTACGATGAAAGGTATTTTTGTAAAAGTCTATCCTCTGTAATTTTTTAAGTGCGCAAATTAAAAAGGAGCCTTATCTGTAGTCAGAACCGTTGGTTCTCCATAAGTTCGAACCAGTCTTTTCATAAAAGCATATGCCGCTTGTGTATCTCTCTTTTTACGCAGTTGAATATCAAGCGTTTTCCCCTCTTTGTCAATGGCACGATATAAATAACACCATTTTCCTTTGACTTTAATATAGGTTTCATCCAAACGCTAAGATAACTGTACCGTTTTGTTTTTCTTTTTCCAAATCTGATACATCAGATTGCCATATTCATGTACCCAGCGCATAATCGTTGTGGGATGAACTGAAATACCACGTTCTTTCAGAATTTCAGACACATCACGATAGCTTAGAGAAAAACGACAATAGTAGCCAACGGCTACTAAAATGATATCTTTCTTAAACTGTTTTCCTTTAAAATATCTCATCTTGTCGTGCTCCTACTCATTTTTTCTAAAATGTAACGTGGTTTAGAGAAATTTGCAACAGAACCCTTTAGTACAAGGTGACGTCTTTTATTTTGTGAAAACTATGGTTGAAGATATTAAAATGGCTCTTGCGACAAACGATTTAGAGAAAGCGAAGCTATTGTCTGAGCAAGCCGCGGAACGAATTGCTGAAGCAAGTGTACTAATTGAAAAAGGAAAAGGCGATCTTACACAAGATACATTAGAAAAAGGGGCGGAAGACTTAGAAAAAGCAGATAAGCTTTCTGGCGAAGAGAAGCAGGAACAGAAAAGCCTGCTGGCGAAGAAGAAAAAGAAGCAGCGAAAGTAAAAGTGCACATCGGAAACAACATCGAAGCATTAGCAAAAGTGCTAGATCAAGTGAAAAATCCGAAAGCAAAAGCTGCAATTACAAAAATATAGAGAAGAGTTTTTCAAAGATTGCAGCTAAAATAGAGAAAGAGCAAGAAAAACAAGCGGACGCTATTGCAAAAGAAAACAAGAAAGCAGATCAAAATACAGAAGTAACTCCAGAACAACCAGAACAACCAGAACAACCAGAACAAGTGACGCAACCAGAACAAGTAACACAACCAGAACAACCAGAACAAGCAACACAACCAGCACAGCCAGCACATAAACTGGCCGTTTCTCATGAGAAGCATGAGCAATCAAACCAAAAGGGTCAAACAGAAAAGAATGATCATCAAGACAACGGTAAAAAAGTCGGTCACGAAAAGCATGAAGAACAGCAAGAAGACAAGCACAAAGAAAATGTGGTAAAATGGTCACTTCTTTAGTGACCATTTTGCTATTTGAAGCAAAAGGAGGGAGGGGATTACTAGTGCTGAGTTTAGTGATGAAGATCATAAAAAAACCGACCATAGAAGATATCGTATTTAACATACAAAACAACGGAGGAGATAAGGAAGCTTTTATCGCACAGTATCGGCCTTTTATTCGAAAATCAATCTCGTCTGTCTGCCGCCGGTATATTACGGAGCAGGATGATGAATATAGCATTGGATTGTTTGCGTTTAATCAAGCAATTGAACAGTATTCATATAAAAAGGAAAATCTTTTCTAGCGTTTGCTGAGCTTCTTATAAAAAGAGATGTAATTGACTATATACGCAAGGAGTCTAAGCATAATCTCGTCTTTTTAAAGAAGACCAGCAAGAGGAAATGGTAGAAATGCAGGTATCGCTTACGGAGTATATGAAAGAGATGGAAAACAGTAACCGTAAGGAGGAAATTCTTCATTTTCAAATTGTGCTAGCTGAGTTTAAAATCACATTTTCAGAGCTTGCTAAGGAATCTCAAAGCATCGTGATACGCGTGAGCACTTAATAGAAATTGTAAAGATTATTATAAAAGAAGAGAAAATGATGGAAGAGCTGTTCCGAAAGAAAAAGTTACCGCTTAAACACATTGAACCGCGTGTTAGGGCAAGTCGGAAAACGTTGGAGCGGCATAGAAAATACATTATTGCAATGTGTATTATCTTTGCAAACAACTATACATATATTCTTGATTATATAAGAGGGGGAAGCATGATGAATAAAGGGATTGTGATGGATATAAAAAACATAGCGTAGTTGTTTTAACTCCAGATGGAGAGTTTATTACGTTTAAAAGAAAATCGCACTCTTATATGATTGGAGAGGAAATCTCGTTTAACGAACAAGAACAAAGAGTACCGCGTTTTTCAATCCCTTCTTTCTTAAAGCCTGCATCATTACTTGTTGCTTGTTTTCTATGTGTGTTTCTGTTTTTCTACAACCAACCGGAAGAAAAAGCACTCGCTTATGTCTCAGTTGATATTAATCCAAGTTTAGAGGCGAGCATAACAAAGGATCTTCGTGTTATAGATTTGCGAGCTTGTAATGATGATGGAAAGCGCATTTTAAAAGAAATGAAACGATGGAAAAATGAACCTTTGCAAGACGTAGTACGTACCATTGTAAAGCAAAGTCAAGAGGATGGATACTTAACGAATGACAAGCAAGTTATGCTAACAGCTGTTACAAAGGAAAAGTCGCTAGAACCACAGTTGGAAAAGGCTATGCAAGGATTAAAGAAAGAGTATGAGACAAAACATGTTACAGTCGTATATCAAGGCAGTACGATGCAAGTGCGAGAGAATGCCAAGAAAGCAGGAGTCGGCACAGGTGTCTATTTAAAGCAAGAGAATGAGAAGAAGAAATCGCTTACTCCTCCTGCACCGCCGTCTAATCAGGAGGAACACCCTCAGGAGATACATTCGCAACCAGAGTCATCACCGGATGCATCATCGAATTTGTCTCCTGTAAAAGAAGAAAGATATGAGGAGCAAGAGCAAATAGAACAAAAGCAATCCCAGCAATCAAAAGGAAATAATGGGCATCAGCAAGAAAACAACGGTAAAGAGTATAAACAAGAAAATAAAGAGTATAAACCAGAATATAAACAAGAATATAAGCAAGAAAATAAAGAGTACAAGCAAGAAAATAAAGAGTACAAGCAAGAAAATAAAGAGTATAAACAAGAAAATAAAGAGTATAAGCAAGAAAATAAAGGCAATATAAACGAAAACAACGGGCATAAAAAGAGGACAAAAACGTTCCTGCCACGCAACATCAGGGGAAAGAAAAGAAAAATCCATAGAATATTTAAGAAGTATAGGGTACATTGTTTATCAAGACCTAAATGAAAAATTCCCAATAAGTAAATGACAATACATATTTTATATAACCCAAAATATGATATTTTTATAAAAAAGTTTAATCAAAATTTACTTAGAATTCTTTACGTGAAGGGATAAAGCATCGCATCTTTTTAGAAACGTCGCAACTTTCTTAAGAACTTCGCGTCTTTTTAAATTCAAAACATCGTGATTTTATTTCAAAGCCAGAGTAAGAGTAGAAAAAATTGTAACGCTAGGGAATAATGAAGCTAAGTATTTTTATTTTTGGGACTTAGATGGAAATATGTTCGAAGCGGCTTGGTCGGTGTGGGATGAAACTGTATAAAGAATATTGATATGTGAGGGTTTTACTGCCCGCGAATAGCGAGATAAAATGAATGCGAGTATTTTTACATATGAATCTATGAAAAAGTTGATGAAATTGTCAGCTTTTTATTTTTGGAAAAAATTGTTTATCTATTTTTATAAAAAATATTTTTTGACCCCTATAAAATTTGTATTTCCTCCGAATATGTATAGTGAAGAAAGCAATTAGAATTGAAATCATTTCGTACAGCAACCTTGATTTTGAGAGGTATCGAAGCCATGCATATGATGAAAAAGGGCAACTTCACCAAAGGGTGAAATCTGCCCAAAATGAGGTTGAAGTCATTCATAAGATATTTGGATTAGTCGTTTGATCTCAAAGTTAACAGGAAATTACTGTTCTATATTCCTATTAAGTTATTTTCGCACCAAAACCCTAGAAGGTCTATCTATTAAAATAGTTTGCGTTTGTACTTAGAATAAAAGAAAAGGAGTATGTAAAAAATAATGGAGAAAAAAATTCAACAAGAGAAAGATAACTCAAAACCCGTTTTTTATGATCCTAAAGGAAGAAGAAAAATAGCTTTCAGCTGGTTTCTATGTATCTCAATAGTTAGCATAAGTATTGTATTTTATTTTTCTTTCGAAGTATTTTTTCAACACCAGAAATTCCAAATATGAATCCTTCTGTAAAGCAAGATACTAAACTTGTACCTATTAATCAAAAACTCAGCGACCAGCAGTTAAAGAAGGAAGAATTCAAATCTCCTAATACCGAAATAAACAATAATGAAAATCACGAAAATTCAACAGACAATGGCGAACAACCTAAAGAAGTTTATGGTTTTTATGTAAACTGGGATGAAAATAGTACTGCTTCTTTAAAAGAAAATATCGATTCATTAACCATGTTAGTTCCAGAATGGTATCACTTAAAGGCTAACTTAACAATTAGTAGTGAGATAAAACCTGAGATTGTAAAGTTAGCAAAAAAAATCATGTAAAAATTATGCCTTTGCTTACTAACTATACTCAAGAAGCTTCTGGTCCTGATAGTAAACTTATTCATAAGTTACTGAATGCTCCAGATAATGTACAGACAAAGTTTATTAATGATTTAGTAAAGCGAATTGAAGAGAATCAATTTGCAGGTATTAATATTGACTTTGAGTCAATACCTGAAGGCGATAGAGATAAATTAACAAATTTCATGAAAGAACTTACTACGGTCTTTCACAAACATCATTTGCTCGTAACGCAAGATGTCCCTGCTAATGATAAAGCCTTTGATTATGGTGCATTAGCCAAAGTAATAGATCGTATGATTGTAATGATGTATGATGAGCACTATGGAGCAGGGACACCAGGACCAATTGCTTCAAATAAATGGTTTGAACATACGCTCAATGATCTAAACATTCCCTCTGAGAAACTTATAGTTGCTTTCGGTAACTATGGATATGATTGGGAAGTAAATAGCAAAAAACCTGCGGATCCTTTAACTTTCTCAGAAGTTATGAAAATGGCTCATGATTCAAATATAAAAATTCAATGGGATAAGATCAGTGGAAACCCTTATTTTCGATATAAAAAAGGAGCGAAAGAACATACTGCTTGGTTCTTAGATGGTGTTACTCTTTATAATCAAGTAAAAATCGCAATGAACAATAATGCAAAGGGGTTTGCATTATGGAGACTAGGAGCAGAAGATCCTACTGTATGGAAAGCTTTAAAAGATCCTATTGAAGTACAAAAAATCCTGATGCATTACATAAAATCGCTAGTTTAGATGAAGTAAATTATTCTGGACAAGGCGAAATTTTACAGATTGAGAATGAAAGACAAAATGGATTGAGAGATTTTAAAGTAGGCAAAGAAGGTTATCTTACAGATGAAGTGTATCAATCACTACCATCTGCATATCAAGTGCAGCGCTATGGAAAACCAAAAGGAAAACAAGTAGTACTAACATTTGATGATGGACCAGATCCTAAATACACACCGGAAATTCTAGATATATTAAAAGAGCATAAAATAAAAGCAGCCTTTTTTATACTTGGTGAAAACGCCCAACTAAATCCTAGTCTTGTTAAAAGAATGTACGATGAAGGGCATGAAATTGGCAATCATACCTTCAAGCATCCTAACGTAGCTGATACGTCTTTACTACGAACAAAAGTAGAGCTGAATACAACTCAGCGCCTGATTCAGGAAATAACTGGACATTCTACGGTTTTATTTAGGCCACCATATGAAGCAGATGCCGACCCGGATTCATCAAATGAAATATTGCCTATTTTGCGTGCACAAAATATGAACTATACAATGGTGGCAGAAAAAGTTGATCCTGAGGACTGGGCGACGCCATCAACAAATGAATTAGTAAAGCGTGCTGTTAATCCCATTTATAAGGGGAGGGAAATGTTATTCTTCTCCATGATGCAGGAGGGAATCGTACCCATACGGTAGAGGCGCTGCCAATTATTATTAAAGACCTTAAAAAGCATGGATATAGTTTTGTAACAATTTCAGATTTAATGGGTAAAGAACGAGATGAAGTTATGCCTCTCGTTTCTTCTGAGGATAAGCAATATTTACTTTACAATAAAGCTGTTTTTTCAGGAGCGGGATATTCTAAGCATATATTAACAACTATTTTTTATATTGCTATTGGATTAGGTATTTTCCGATTCCTATTTTTAATTTATTTTGCATTCAAGCAAAAAAGGAAAACAAGATCTCGTTTATTTACTAATTCGTCTTATCAACCTTTCGTTAGTGTTGTGATAGCAGCATATAATGAAGAGAAGGTTATTACCAAGACGATTCGCTCAATTTTGGATAGTGATTATAGAGATTTTGAAGTTATTGTTGTTGATGACGGATCGAAAGATGGTACGTCAAAAGTAATTCAAGAAGCATTCCATAAGCATCCTAAAGTTTGTTTAATTCAGAAAGAAAACGGTGGTAAATCATCCGCAATGAATTTAGGGTTTCAAAAATCACAAGGAGAAATCATTATTACTTTAGATGCGGATACTATTATTGCTCAAGATGCTATTTCTCTAATGATTAGACACTTTGAAGACCATAATGTAGCGGCAGTTTCAGGCAATGTTAAAGTGGGAAATAGACGAAATTTGTTAACTACTTGGCAACATGTTGAATACATTACAGGATTTAATTTAGAGCGCAGAGCCTTTGACGAGTTGAATTGTATCACTGTAGTTCCTGGAGCTATCGGAGCATGGCGTAAAAAAATGTAGTGAAATCTGGATATTTAAGTGAAGATACACTTGCAGAAGATACGGATCTTACTATAACATTTTTACGTCAAGGGTATCGGATTGTGTATGAAGAAAAAGCATATGCTTATACGGAGTCGCCTGAAGATGTGAAAAGTCTCATTAAACAGCGATATCGTTGGTCGTATGGAACACTCCAATGTCTTTGGAAACATCAAAAAGCATTGTTTAATTCAAAGCATAAAACATTAGGGTTTATTGCATTACCTAATATGTGGTTATTACAATATGTTTTGCAATTCATTGCTCCTTTAGCAGATATATTAATGATTATAGGGATATTTGGTAGTAATCCTCTAAAAGTTTTGGGATTTTATCTTGTATTCTTTCTAATGGATCTTCTCGCTTCTCTTTTTGCGTTTAAATTAGAGAAAGAGAATCCTAAACCATTAGCGTGGTTAATTTTACAACGTTTTATTTATCGTCAATTTATGACTTATGTTGTAATTAAATCTGTATTTTCATCTATTCGAGGGGTAGCGGTAGGATGGAATAAACTAAAGAGAATGGGGAGTGTTAAGCATTCCTCTGAACATAATGAGGCATCATAAGAGAGCAGACGATCTGCTCTCTTTTTGTTAAAAGGACTCACCATATCAAAAAAAGAAAATTGTATGTTTATTGTGTGTTTTTTATATAAAAAAGAAAAAAGTACCCTACTTTGGTGCTTATAGGGGTCGCGCCCCATCACTATCAAGCTAACAAAAAGAAATACCCCCAGAACGAAAAAAACGCTATTCTTTCTGTAGAATCATAGGAAAGGATGGCGTTTTTTATGTCTATTTCTGTATCTGACGAGTTACAATTATTTGCACAGGAGATTCAAAGTTTTTTATCCCCAAGTGCCTTACAACACCTAGCTAGGGATGTTGGATTTGTACAGCGAGCAAGTAAGTATCGTGCACAAGATTTATTAGCTTTATGTGTATGGATAAGCCAAAGTGTAGCAAAAACTTCCTTAACACAGTTATGTAGCTGTTTAGAAGCATCAACAGAAGTACTCATTAGTCCTGAAGGACTTAATCAACGATTTAATGCTACAGCCGTACAGTTTCTACAACAAGTATTAGCTAAACTTCTGAACCAAAAGTTATCTTCATCTATGCTTTTTCTTCGCCATATACTTCTATTTTTAAGCGTATTCGTATCTTAGATTCAACTGCATTTCAACTTCCAGATGTATTTTCATCGAATTATCCAGGTGCAGGAGGTTGCAGTCATAAGGCCGGTGTGAAAATCCAACTTGAATATGACCTTTTAAGTGGACAGTTCCTTCACATTCATACAGGACCAGGTAAACAACATGATCGAACCTACGGTTCTTTGTGCGTCCCGACTGTGAAAGCGAGTGACTTGTGTATCCGAGATTTAGGTTATTTTCATCTCAAAGATCTTCAACATATACACGATAAAAAATCCTACTATATCTCTCGTATCAAATCCAATACACGTATTTATCAGAAAAATCCCAATCCAGGTTACTTTCAAGACGGAAGAATAAAGAAAGGTACGAAATACGTTCAATTAGATATGGAGAAGTTGATGAATTCCATGCAGCCAGGACAAACCTATGAAATAACAGATGCTTATGTAGGGATGAGTGACAAAGTACAGACTCGTGTTATTGTTCATCGACTTACAGAAGAACAACAAAAGAAACGTCTACAAGATCAAGCTGTTCGAGAGAAAAAGAAAGGAATGACGTATTCTCCTCGCAGCAAACGGCTCAGTGGTATAAATGTGTATATGACATACACCCCTACAGATATTGTCCCGATGGGACAGGTACATGACTGGTATTCTTTGCGTTGGCAAATCGAAATTTTATTTAAAACATGGAAGTCATTCTTTCAAATTTATCATTGTAAAAAGATAAAACCAGAACGATTGGAGTGCCATTTATATGGTCAATTGATTGCCATTCTACTCTGTTCTTCTATCATGTTTCAAATGCGCCAATTGCTCCTCATGAAGAAAAAACGAGAGCTTAGTGAGTATAAAGCCATATATATGATTAAAGACTATTTTCTTCTTCTATTCCAAACTATACAAAAAAACAGCCAAGAGCTATCAAAGGTGTTACTTCGCCTGTTCAATCTCCTACAGCAAAACGGGCGGAAATCTCATCGATATGAGAAAAAACGGTCTTTGATATATTAGGTGTCGTTTACAATTGTACCATGTCTGACAATCAAGCGGCTTAATTCAAAAAAGTGAAACCCATTAGGGTTTATTTCGTATGCAAATCTTTAAATCATCTACACTTGCCCTTTAGAAAAAGAAACAATCTCGCCTAAAATTGGCTTTACATAAGCTTAGCTTGATAGCGATGGGGTAGCACCAACAAAACGCGGATTCCGTAGGCTAAGGCTGAATTACTTGATATAACAGTAAGCGTCAAACTGTCCCCACCTACCAATAGAATCAGTTCCATGTCAAGATCTCCTTACGTACAAGACGGAAAGGAGATTTTTATGACTAAAATAGATCAATCAATAGCGTGGAAGAATCGAGTGGACGCTTGTCGTTCCAGTGGTTTAAGCATCCGAAGCTCGTAAGAAAAAGAAAGATGTTTATTTAAGTCTTAATGCGTTCGCTTTTACTGTTGGTTATGATTGGTAGGGACATTCTCCATTAATAATTCGTAGGAAAGAGATAAACATTAGAAAAACTGTCAATGAAAATTCATGTAAGCCCTCTAAAAAAGTCTTACAATCAAAGCAGAGAGACTTTGGAACGGGAGGCACTAGCCATGAATCGAATTGAACGTGAAGAGAAAACAATTAGCATTATGATTGATATGTATTGTAAAAACGAACATGAACAAGATACTATATGTGAAGAATGTCAGAAGTTAAAAGAGTATGCTTATTTTCGTTTATCAAAATGTCCATTTCAAGAGAAGAAGCCAGCATGTCAAAATTGCAAAATTCATTGTTATAAACCAGATATGAAAGATTTCGTTAAGGATGTTATGAAGAAGAGCGGACCGAAAATGATTTTAAAACATCCATATTTCGCGGTCATGCATGTTGTTGACACAATGAAGAAGGCTCCTGACTTACCGAAAAGAAAAAGAGCTAAAAGAAAAAACGGGTTGTCTAACAAGCCCGTTTTTTCTTTTATTAACGTAAACGACAAATAGACCTAAAAAATCAATTTTATTATATCTTTATGTCTATTTGTCGTTTACATATATCTATTTGTCGTTTACATATAACAAGGATTTAACAATAGGAGCCAAAAACGGACGTTTAAGGGGCACGGCAACATCGCCATCAAGTTAACGAGAAATAAATACAGGTATATTTATAAAATTGCTTGTTACTCCCTGAAAAAATAAAAAATCGAAAAAAACTGCATGATAAATAACCCTTACGGGCTAGATTTTTTAAAATATATCATTTCTTACTTGGATAGATGTTGTTCGTATGCAATACCTAAAATATCAAACACCGTTTTCTTTCGATATCGATGCGATTTCCGTCCATTTTTATCAAGTAAATGGAACAAGCGAAGAAAACTTTTTGTTAACTGGATCGATTGAAGTTGTATATGGCGATATAATGTTCGAAAGTAATCGTGAATCATATACATGGCTTTCCATTCACTTAACTCTTTTTGTTTCTTGACCAGTAATAATTGCCTCATTTGAAACATCACAGTAGAGGATAATAAGAGCGCAATTAACTTTCCATAGATATGACACTCTAACCGTTCCTTTTTTACATTTGTATTGTGATGAATATGAAAAATAGATTTCCATGTTTTAAAAATGATTTCGATTTGCCAACGAAGGGAGTAGAATTCATGAATGGCTTCTTTTGAGACATATTCCGATGGAATATTGGTAACGTATACATTGATTCCTTGCAGTTTTTTGGTTCGATCGCTAAAAGGGTTCTGTTGCAAAGTTCTCTAAACCACGTTACATTTTAGAAAAAATGAGTAGGAGCACGACAAGATGAGATATTTTAAAGGAAAACAGTTTAAGAAAGATATCATTTTAGTAGCCGTTGGCTACTATTGTCGTTTTTCTCTAAGCTATCGTGATGTGTCTGAAATTCTGAAGGAACGTGGTATTTCAGTTCATCCCACAACGATTATGCGCTGGGTACATGAATATGGCAATCTGATGTATCAAATTTGGAAAAAGAAAAACAAAACGGTACAGTTATCTTGGCGTTTGGATGAAACCTATATTAAAGTCAAAGGAAAATGGTGTTATTTATATCGTGCCATTGACAAAGAGGGGCAAACGCTTGATATTCAACTGCGTAAAAAGAGAGATACACAAGCGGCATATGCTTTTATGAAAAGACTGGTTCGAACTTATGGAGAACCAACGGTTCTGACTACAGATAAGGCTCCTTCTTTAATTTGCGCATTTAAAAAATTACAGAGGATAGACTTTTACAAAAATACCTTTCATCGTACAACAAAATATCTCAATAATCTCATTGAGCAAGATCATCGACACGTGAAGCGCCGTTTCGCTCGTTCCTTAGGATTTCAAAGTCTTCGTCATGCCTCACGTACGATAAAAGGGATAGAAACGCTTCATGCCATATACAAACAAAGACGAAGTCTTCAATCAGACTCCGTCTTTTCGGCGTATAACGAATTACAGAATTTATTAACGGTTTCATAAAATTTGACCACAATCTTCCCATATCTCTATGTGTAAAAAACTTTGCAACAGAACCGCTAAAAGTCATATTCTTCTTTTTCTCTTTGTATGCACGATCTTTTCTACGTTGTGCTTCTTGCTCAGGGGTTAGTCTGTAAATCACGGCTCGTGCTGGAAGTCCATAACTCCGACCGATATAAACAACAGGAATTTCATAACATTCACCCGGCTGTAACTGATTCATGATGGCTTCTAAGTCAATCATTGTGTATTGATATTTTTTCTTAATGGATCCGTTTTTAAAGGTAAGAACATGCTCATTTTTTTGAAATATTTTGGTGTTCATTTTTAATCGAGATAAATAGTACGCCCCTTTTTGTTGGATTGCATCTAAATCAATTAAACTAAAATACCCTAAATCTCGTATGCATAAATCTTGTAAATCAACAGTATGTTGAATCTCTTTCCCATAATTCACATCATTTTGTTTACCTGGCCCCACTTCAACATGTAAAAATTGCCCACTCAGCAAATCGTATTCTAACTGTATTTTTACGCCAGAAGCCTTTCCACTTCCTCCTGAACCAGGATAAGCCGTCGCAAGTTGATCCGAGACTTGAAACGTGGTGGCATCTAAAATCCGAATACGACGAAAATATGCTGAAAAAGAGGAATAGAGAGATGTCATGGATAACAATTGTTTTTGTAATAACTGTGAGAATAAAGAGCGTAAAAATTCCACTGCTTGTGTATTCAACCTTAGATTTAGTCCTTCTGGACTCATCAGGACGCCGGTTTCTGATTCCAAATTTCCACATAGTCTAGCCAGAGAATAACTCGCAATGTCTTGTCCCATCCCAATACATAAGGCAGATAAATCTTGTGCCCTGAATTTACTGTTACGTTGAACAAACTGAGTTTGTTTGGCAAGCTCTGTTAATGCTTGTGGTGAAAAGACGCGTTGTAATTCCTCTGAAAGCAGTCGAAACACTTGAGAACTAGATAGTTTTTTCATAAATATTCCTCCGCTTTTTCTTAAATTTTATACAATAGAAAGAAAAAGGAAAGAGGGAAGCAGACATGTATCCACTAGGTTCTAAAGAACGTCCTATCATCGTAAAGGTTTCGTCTAAAGCAAGAGCAGAGAAAGTGGCTGCGATTTGTGAGGCATACAATTTTTACTACATAGTTGGACTAGAATTCAACGAAGATGTGACGGATTTAAAAAAAGCAATCAAAGATTGCTCAAGGCCAGCAAATATTTATGAGAGTTGTTCATGTAACAGTGGGAAGAGGTACAAGTTTTGTTGTATGAACAAAGAAATTGAGCTGGATATATAAAACAAGATACCCTCATTTTTTTCGATTTGGGGGTATCTCGTTTTTCTTAACTTGATGGCGATGGGGCACGGCAACGATTACTTCTTTTTGGGGCCACTTAATAAAATAGCCACAATCTATTTATAAATAGACTGTGGCTATTTTTGTTTAATTTGTAGCTTTTAATCCATTAGGTGAAATGGCCATATCAAATTGGATATCGGGTGGTTGACGATTATCGTCCAATCCATATTTCCCGAATCGATTTATATGAAAGGTAAGGTATGGACCCAAATCAGATAGTACTTCTTCGTCTAATTCATTTCCTTCTTGGATGTATTCATGCAGGATACGAGTAAGTGGGGTATCGCCACACGCCCATCAACTTAAGAAAACAAGTCCACCCCAAAACGAAAAAAATAAGCTTTTTTGTTACAAGTTAGCACAAAATCCCGTTCTGGGGGCGCTATAAAATCTTAGCTTGATGGCTATGTGGCGGTACACCTAAAATAAAAAGAAAGTAATAAAAAACCGATTCTTTAAATACGTGAGAATCGGTTTTTTTGTGCAAAATATTTCCTTAACGTATAACTTTTTTGTCGTGTCCAGCCAAATATGCAGTTTCGTTAAGATTACAACATTATCTTCATTATTGGGTCTATATGGTATTACTGTATTTTTATGTTGAAATACTCAGAATTGTACACGTGGTGTAGTATCATTGTTAATCTATGGGAATTGTATCAAATTATTTTAGATATTACTATACTTGTAATGAAATTCTAAATAATTTAATATTTGGTTGTTAAGCAAAAAAATAACATAGAAGGTTATAATTATGAAAAAATTTATTAAATCTATTATCATTGCATCAGTTTTATCTTTGGGTTTAACGGTGTTGGTTCCAGAACAAGGATATGCATCTGAGTATGACAATTCAAATGAACTAGTTTTAAATTCTTCAGAGAGTGTTACAAATACTGAATATAATGAGGCTGTCGCTCAGCAGTACATGGCGCCTTTAATTCCGGTAGCTATAGCTGCTCTAATGAGACTAGTCCCGGCTGCAATAAAAGCAGGATCGCGACACATTAATTTATCTAAGTTTACTTCGAAAGTAGCTGGAAAACTTAAGGACCCAAAAACAGGGTGGACGATTCAAAAGATAGAGGAAACACAACTCATGGTGGGAGCTTTTGGAAGTTGTTTGATCGTTCTGGTAAGAGAGTAGCTACATTAGATAAAAGTGGTAAGGTTCTTAGAAAGTAATAAATCAAAAGAGGTAAAATAATGATTTTAAAGGATTATATGAATGAAAAATTTCCGGATTTAGAATTAAAACCAGCGTTATTTTACAATTGGGAAACAGGTATTAGATTCGAATTAGGTGTGGACTATGATGTTAAATATGCTTATACGAATAGTCCTTACTTGAGAGGAGTTTACAATAGAGTCAATGGTTTATTTCATTCATTATTTTCTCAGGATGATGAGATATTTGTAGTGGTAAATGTTGATGACTATGGAGATAATTCAATTTTAAAACACAAGTTAAAAGTTTTTCTCCGTACGTGAAAGAAAAATCGACGTTGTATAAACTACACCAAACTACAATCCCTTATATTTTTCCAGAAGATGATGATGCTGAGAAATACAAAACATGTAGGTTTATTTTGAAATGTAAAGTTTCTGATATTAATTGTATTTCTATGTTAAAAAGCATTTGTAATCAAGATATGGGAATAAAGCCGAGGATTGCTCATGATGTATTTATTGTTAATATCAAAAAGGAAATAATCTTTCATGTTTATGATGACAGAGAAGCTGACGTAATAGCTAGCTCACCTGAGTCAATACGAGAATTGTATAATAAATACAATGATTGGATATTAGATTATGATCGAGAAAAAGTCGATTCGGTTTTTAACTAATTCTTTATTAAATTAATTCCGACTGATAACCTGTATGTCTTTTTGGGTTCTGGTGCAAAGATAAATTAAAAGAGAATATAGCGCATATATTTTTAGCGGAATTGTATTTTATGCTATAAGGGGTCACTATACATTACTATGGGGTTCAGCCGAGATACGTGTAAAACTAGGTCACAACCATACATTATTTACCAACATGTGTTTTTCGGTGATATTTGTAACATAAAGGGGTACGTGAACATCGCCATCAAGTTAAGAAAAACGAGATACCCCCAAATCGAAAAAAATGAGGGTATCTTGTTTTATATATCCAGCTCAATTTCTTTGTTCATACAACAAAACTTGTACCTCTTCCCACTGTTACATGAACAACTCTCATAAATATTTGCTGGCCTTGAGCAATCTTTGATTGCTTTTTTAAATCCGTCACATCTTCGTTGAATTCTAGTCCAACTATGTAGTAAAAATTGTATGCCTCACAAATCGCAGCCACTTTCTCTGCTCTTGCTTTAGACGAAACCTTTACGATGATAGGACGTTCTTTAGAACCTAGTGGATACATGTCTGCTTCCCTCTTTCCTTTTTCTTTCTATTGTATAAAATTTAAGAAAAAGCGGAGGAATATTTATGAAAAAACTATCTAGTTCTCAAGTGTTTCGACTGCTTTCAGAGGAATTACAACGCGTCTTTTCACCACAAGCATTAACAGAGCTTGCCAAACAAACTCAGTTTGTTCAACGTAACAGTAAATTCAGGGCACAAGATTTATCTGCCTTATGTATTGGGATGGGACAAGACATTGCGAGTTATTCTCTGGCTAGACTATGTGGAAATTTGGAATCAGAAACCGGCGTCCTGATGAGTCCAGAAGGACTAAATCTAAGGTTGAATACACAAGCAGTGGAATTTTTACGCTCTTTATTCTCACAGTTATTACAAAAACAATTGTTATCCATGACATCTCTCTATTCCTCTTTTTCAGCATATTTTCGTCGTATTCGGATTTTAGATGCCACCACGTTTCAAGTCTCGGATCAACTTGCGACGGCTTATCCTGGTTCAGGAGGAAGTGGAAAGGCTTCTGGCGTAAAAATACAGTTAGAATACGATTTGCTGAGTGGGCAATTTTTACATGTTGAAGTGGGGCCAGGTAAACAAAATGATGTGAATTATGGGAAAGAGATTCAACATACTGTTGATTTACAAGATTTATGCATACGAGATTTAGGGTATTTTAGTTTAATTGATTTAGATGCAATCCAACAAAAAGGGGCGTACTATTTATCTCGATTAAAAATGAACACCAAAATATTTCAAAAAAATGAGCATGTTCTTACCTTTAAAAACGGATCCATTAAGAAAAAATATCAATACACAATGATTGACTTAGAAGCCATCATGAATCAGTTACAGCCGGGTGAATGTTATGAAATTCCTGTTGTTTATATCGGTCGGAGTTATGGACTTCCAGCACGAGCCGTGATTTACAGACTAACCCCTGAGCAAGAAGCACAACGTAGAAAAGATCGTGCATACAAAGAGAAAAAGAAGAATATGACTTTTAGCGATCGAACCAAAAAACTGCAAGGAATCAATGTGTACGTTACCAATATTCCATCGGAATATGTCTCAAAAGAAGCCATTCATGAATTCTACTCCCTTCGTTGGCAAATCGAAATCATTTTTAAAACATGGAAATCTATTTTTCATATTCATCACAATACAAATGTAAAAAAGGAACGGTTAGAGTGTCATATCTATGGAAAGTTAATTGCGCTCTTATTATCCTCTACTGTGATGTTTCAAATGAGGCAATTATTACTGGTCAAGAAACAAAAAGAGTTAAGTGAATGGAAAGCCATGTATATGATTCACGATTACTTTCGAACATTATATCGCCATATACAACTTCAATCGATCCAGTTAACAAAAAGTTTTCTTCGCTTGTTCCATTTACTTGATAAAAATGGACGGAAATCGCATCGATATCGAAAGAAAACGGTGTTTGATATTTTAGGTATTGCATACGAACAACATCTATCCAAGTAAGAAATGATATATTTTAAAAAATCTAGCCCGTAAGGGTTATTTATCATGCAGTTTTTTTCGATTTTTTATTTTTTCAGGGAGTAACAAGCAATTTTATAAATATACCTGTATTTATTTCTCGTTAACTTGATGGCGATGGGGTACGTGAACGATTCGGGATTTCAGGGGCCACACTTCAAAAAAATGTAATTTCAACGTCTGTTATAGGCGATTTTATAGTTTCTATAAATTATGTTTAGTTTTTGTTATGAGTTTTTAAGTAAGTTATGTTTAATTTTTAATGAAATTATAGAAAGACAGTCATGTGAAACCCAACATAATTGATGTTATGTTGGGTTCTGTATTTAGTAAAATTAATTAATCTTCTTCATAAAAATTATCCACGGACTCTTGTAAACAGTCTAATAAGTAGCTATAAAAATTATTATAGGTGATTTTATAGAGTTCTTTAGTAAAACGGCTCCATAAAATGACTGGACATTCCTTATTATTCATTTGATTTACATCTAGGCAAGTCACTGTACCATCTATATCATTGAGCACAACATAATTTAAAGATAAATTATACTGCTCTCTATACATATTGGTATGATACACAACTGAGGAGTCTTCAAACGTATCTTCACACCCATAAATCTCCATACCAGCAAGTCCTCCACTACCATATGTATTTAAAAACCAACGATAGCTTTTTGGGAATTTTACCTTCAATAGCTTTTCAGCATTTTGAATAAAATCATCATTTATTCCACCTAGAAAATCATCTTCTTTTTGATAAGTATTAATAAGGTTCTGTTGCAAAGTTCTCTAAACCACGTTACATTTTAGAAAAAATGAGTAGGAGCACGACAAGATGAGATATTTTAAAGGAAAACAGTTTAAGAAAGATATCATTTTAGTAGCCGTTGGCTACTATTGTCGTTTTTCTCTAAGCTATCGTGATGTGTCTGAAATTCTGAAGGAACGTGGTATTTCAGTTCATCCCACAACGATTATGCGCTGGGTACATGAATATGGCAATCTGATGTATCAGATTTGGAAAAAGAAAAACAAAACGGTACAGTTATCTTGGCGTTTGGATGAAACCTATATTAAAGTCAAAGGAAAATGGTGTTATTTATATCGTGCCATTGACAAAGAGGGGCAAACGCTTGATATTCAACTGCGTAAAAGAGAGATACACAAGCGGCATATGCTTTTATGAAAAGACTGGTTCGAACTTATGGAGAACCTATGGTTCTGACTACAGATAAGGTTCCTTCTTTAATTTGCGCATTTAAAAAATTACAGAGGATAGACTTTTACAAAAATACCTTTCATCGTACAATAAAATATCTCAATAATCTCATTGAGCAAGATCATCGACACGTGAAGCGCCGTTTCGCTCGTTCCTTAGGATTTCAAAGTCTTCGTCATGCCTCACGTACGATAAAAGGGATAGAAACGCTTCATGCCATATACAAACAAAGACGAAGTCTTCAATCAGACTCCGTCTTTTCGGCGTATAACGAATTACAGAATTTATTAACGGTTTCATAAAATTTGACCACAATCTTCCCATATCTCTATGTGTAAAAAACTTTGCAACAGAACCAGTCAAATGCCCCTAAATTTTTAGACAAAGTTTTACTTTTACTTTCTTCTAACAATTGCATAACAGATTTCTTTTTAAACAGGTTGGCCACGATATATGCCTCCTTTTACCAAAGAAGAGCTAAGATGTCCTCTCCTAGCACTTCTTTGGTAAAATTAATTTATCTTATAAGATATTCAAATGGTTATTTTACTTCATTCGCAACAAAGAAATGCTCACATACACTTGAAATGCGTTTTAAGTCCACATTTCCACCTGAAATAACCGCTACTACTTTTTTACCTTTTGTATATTGATCAACTTTTCCTGCAAGAAGAGCAGCTGTAGCTAATGCTCCAGCTCCTTCTACGACAGCTTTTCCACGTTGTAGTAAGTCTTTCATGGCTACTTCTAATTCATCTTCTGATACCGTTACAATATCATCCACTAATTCTTTAACAATTTCAAAGGTTAAGTCTCCTGGTATTTTAACAGCACATCCATCAGCTATTGTTGGTGCTTCATAATGGGATACAATTTTTCCAACATCATAAGAAGCTTTCATTCCATGAACATTATCAGCTTGAATACCAATAATATTAATTGATGGATTAAATGATTTAAGTGCAACTGCAATTCCTGAAATAATACCTCCACCACCAATAGGCACAATTACAGTATCAACATCCCACATATCATCAAGAATATCTAAACCAATTGTTCCTTGGCCTGCCATTACCTCTACATCATCATATGGATGTAAATATGTTTCTCCTGTTTCCTGTATAATCTCTTCACATTTAGCCTTAGCATCATCAAAGGTATCCCCATGTAAAATAACTTCAGAACCATATCCTCTGGTAGCATCAACTTTGGCTTGTGGTGCAGAAATTGGCATAACAATTTTACTTTTGATTCCAAGTAAATGAGAAGATAATGCAACACCTTGTGCATGATTCCCAGCTGAACAAGCAATTACACCATGTGCTTTTTCTTCATCTGTTAAATTTGAAATTTTATTAAATGCACCACGAAACTTAAATGATCCAGTTAATTGCATATTTTCTAACTTCAAATGAATTTCTCCACCCGTTTTACTCGTCAAATAAAATGATTTAACAAGGGGAGTCTTACGTGCATTTCCAGAAAGAATTTGTTGAGCCTTTTTTATATCACCAATGTTAAGTGGTAAATTTTTGTTAATCATATTAACACTTCTTTCAGTGGTTTATAATCTAACTCTAACGTCTTTCCTAAATTCTCATAGGTAATAATACCTTTATAAATGTTTATACCAGATGCTAAAGCCGGTTTAGTATTTATTGCATTTTCTAATCCCTCTTTAGCAATTAATAATAAATATTCAATATTTCCATTTGCTAAAGCCATGGTCGAAGTACGTGGGGTGGCACCAGGCATATTTGGTACAGCATAATGGATTACATCATGTTTAATAAATATAGGGTTATCATGTGTTGTATAGTGATCAACTGTTTCAACTGTTCCACCTTGGTCAATTGCAATATCAACAATAACACTGCCAGGTTTCATTGATTGAACCATATATTCTTTTACAATTTTCGGTGGTTTAGCTCCCGGTATTAAGATAGTTGAAATAAATAAGTCTGCCTCTTTTATATGTTTTTCTAAGTTTTCAGTATTGGATTCAATAACCTCTACAGAATCATTCACATATCTTTCTTTTAAATAAGCAATTTGTGTTTTGTTTAGTTCTAAAATAGTCACATGGCAACCAATTCCAATTGCCATATCACATGCATTAATAGCTGCATTTCCTCCACCTAAAATGACAACATTTCCAGCAGGGATACCCTCAATTCCTGATAATAAAATTCCTTCTCCTTGATGTTGTTTTTCTAGATAATAAGCTCCCATAAAGACTGCACGACGGCCAGCAATCGCACTCATAGGCTTTAATAAAGTTAAAACACCATCTTCACTAATCGTCTCTGCCTGCGATTGCAGTAGTTCCTGCTTGTCTCATTGCTTCCACACATTCTTTAGAAGCTGCTAAATGTAAAAATCCCCAGACAATAAGGTCTTTTTAAAGTAATGATATTCTGCAGGTAATGGCTCTTTTACTTTTACTACCATATCAACATCCCAAGCTTCTCCTTGATTTACTATACTAGCACCTGCATTTATATACTCATCATTTGTATAACCAGATCCTAGACCAGCGTCTTTTTGCACTAAAACTTGATGTCCTTCTGCAACTAATTTTTGAGCATTTTCGGGAGTCATTCCCACACGAGATTCACCTTTTTTATTTCTTTTACTACTCCGATTTTCATACTCACACTTCCTTTTAAAATTAATATATCTAACAATTTAAATGAAAAATGACAAGTATATCAAACTATTATGTGCATACATGTTATTTTTCATTTACTTCGCTGTTTGCCCCTATACGATAGCAAGATTCAAAATCCTAAGTCAATTATTTTGTGAAATCATTCACAAAATATATTTATTTGTTGGTAATAAAATCCTATCTTGAAAATTATTATTGTATAGCATTTTAGTGTGTGCTAGACTTTGTCACGAATAACATCTCTTCTGAATTTAAAGCAACTTATCATTATGTAATACAAATTAAAAATCTGTGCGTTGAGTATTAATTGTGTTATGAAGACTTCTCTACTAGAAGCATGACTCAAACATATTTGTGAATTATTTCACAAATATGTTTGGTCATTAGTACTCATTTTCTATTCCTAATTCTAGGAAAATATATATTTAATTAGATATTCAAGTTTAAGCTTAAAAATATTATATAAAAACTAGGGATACTATCTAAATATGAGAACACCAAGTGCTGCGATTCATTAGAGATTTTGTTTATTTTTATAAAACAGGAGTGATTGTTATGTCACAACAACAACTAAAAAAAGAAATTGGTTTCTTTGCTGCTTTGACTACAGTTATTGGTACCGTAATAGGGGCTGGTGTTTTCTTTAAACCAACTGCATTATATGGTATCACTGGTACAGCCAGTTTAGGATTGCTTGCATGGGTTATTGGAGGAATACTAACCGTTTGTGCAGGATTAACAGGAGCTGAATTATCGGCTGCTATTCCAGAAACAGGTGGTATGATGGCTTATTTAAAACGTACTTACGGAAATTTAACAGCATTTTTACTAGGTTGGGCTCAAACCGTCATTTACTTTCCAGCAAATATTGCAGCACTTGCTATTATTTTTGGAACCCAAACTGTTAACCTGTTTGGATTAAATGCTAATGAAAATAAAATGATGATTGTAGGAATTGCTGTTATAACTGCAACCTTTGTAACCCTTATGAACTTTTGGGTGCTAAAGCTGCTGGAGGGATCCAAACCGCTTCCACTATAGGTAAATTACTTCCTTTAGCTCTTATTATTATTTTTGGTTTACTACACAAAGGTGATGTAACTTTTCAATTGTACCCAATTGAGGCAGGACCAGATAGATCTTTTATATCCGCTCTAGGTTCTGGCCTACTTGCAACCATGTTTGCCTATGATGGATGGATACACGTAGGGAATATAGCTGGCGAAATGAAAAATCCCAAAAAGATCTACCTAAAGCAATCATACTAGGATTATCAATTGTTACGGTCGTTTATTTATTAATTAATATTGCATTCCTAATGGTTATGTCTGCAACAGCACTTGCAGGAACTGATACACCTGCATCTGAAGTTGCAAAAATTCTTTTGGTACAATGGGTGGAAAACTAGTTAGTATAGGTATCTTAATATCTGTATTTGGCACAATTAATGGGTATATTATGACAGGTATGAGAATTCCTTATGCTATGGCATTAGAAAATAAATTACCTTTTAGTAAATGGTTTGCTACATTATCTAATAAGAGCAGAGTTCCTTATAATTCTGGAATATTTATTTTGTTGGTTTCAATAATCATGATGCTTATAGGAGGATTTAATACGTTAACAGATATGTTAGTGTTTGTTATATGGATATTCTATACAATGACATTTTTAGCTTTATTCATTTTACGTAAAAGAGAGCCAGAACTTGTACGTCCGTACAGAGTACCCTTATATCCCATTATACCGACGATAGCTTTATTAGGTGGATTATTTATAGTTTTTAATACATTATTTACACAAACATTACTAGCCTTATGTGGAATAGGACTAACGGCTTTAGGCCTCCCAATTTACTTTATAATGCGTAATAAGCATATTAATGTAAACACTCAAAGATAAAAATATGGTGCCCATGGCACTTATGTTTCCGTTTCATTCAGCCTGCTTCTATAGCTAATTAATTAAGTACAGCAGGAGACATATATTGATATAACTCTACGGCAAATAAAGACAACTCTTGTTTTTGATGCATATTCATAAAAAGCACGTTACCCTTTCTCATTAACATAAGAGAATAGTAACGTGCTTTTAACTTCAAGAATAGTCCAAATCCTTAAGTTGATGGATGTGGGGTACCGCCCCATGTCCATCAACTTAAAAATTGGTTGTTCCCCAAAACGATAAAAATACTTCTTTCTCTAAAACCAATAGAAATGTATCTTAGTTCGATGATAATGGGGTGACACCTCATTTAGAGAAATGATTAAGAATTTATGTGAACCTCTATTCTGTATAAATAAAAGGGTAATTGTGTGAATATTGCGTTATAATATTATTATATCTTATTGAAAGCGAGTGATTTACTATGACAGTCAGTTCTTTCCAATCATCAATTAAATTCGAGGTACGGAAGGGTTAATATTAGAGGTTTCTTTTATTAAAAATCTTCCGTACACAAAAACGGAGGAAAATACTATATGTTTAGTTATTACAGTACACTTTGTACCGAGCTCTATGATTTCACAAAACCTGTGGGGTATTCTTTAAGCGGTGATATTGAATATTACCAAGAACGGTTAAAAACTTGTCAGGGACGTATTCTTGAAGCGGCAGTTGGCTCAGGGCGTTTTATTATTCCACTTCTTGAGGCTGGATATATAATTGATGGAATTGATTATTCTCCTGAAATGTTGAATTCTTGTCGGAAACGTTGTGAAGAAAGAGGATTAAACTCTAATTTATATGAAGGTAAATTACAGGAATTTTCATTGCCATTTAATTATGAGGCGATTATTATTCCTACGGGTTCCTTTTGTTTAATCGAAAAGCGAGAAGACTCTCTAGACGCATTGAAATGTTTTTATAAACATCTTGTTTCAGGGGGACGCTTGATTATTGATCTTCAATTACCTCATGATTGGAAAACAGGCGAGATTTCTACTTCAACTTTTTCTCTACCTAACGGGGATGGGATTACGCTGGAAAGCAAATCGATTGAAATGGATTGGCTCAATCAACTTACTGTATCCTACATGAAATATGAGAAATGGCGTCAAGGAAAGTTGATTCAAACCGAGTTGCAACGTTTTGCGTTGCGTTGGTATGGAATCGAGGAATTTAAGCTTATTTTGGAAAATATCGGTTTCTCTGATATTACATGCTCTGCTGATTATGTTTACGAGAAGCAACCATCGAATGCGGGTCAAATCATTACTTTTGAAGCCGTAAGAAAACGATAATGTAAGAAAGCTGTTGTCACTATATGACAACAGCTTTCTTTGGGTACAGGATTATTTGAGGTATATTGTACCCTCCCATTTCCATTAAGTTGAAATTTAAAACTATCCCTAAAGCTAAAAAGACGTTATCCTTTTTGTAGAGTTATAGGAAAGGATGGCGTTTTTGTATGAATCTATCGATTTCCGATGAATTACAATTATTTTCTGAAGAATTACAACGACATATGTCACGGTTCTGGTGCAAAAATAAAATAAAAGAGAATAAAGCACATATATTCCTAACGGAATCGTATCTTATGCTGCAAGTCCAAACAATTGATGGATGAATTCTTTCTGATTTTGGACAGACTGGTCCCGTAAATCAAGCTGTTCTTTTTAATCATATGCATGGCTTCTACTCCAGAAAGAATGGATGTAGCTGTGTCAAAACATTTGAATCCTAGCATAGAACGGATTCGCTTCTTTATAAAGCGATGATCTTGTTCTACTATGTTATTCAAGTACTTTTGTTGTCTAAGTTGCATACCATCAGGTATGCTTTTTCTTTTTCAACTGTTCAATTGCTATAGGATAAGCCGGGTTCTTATCGACTGTTATAACACGTGGCTTTGAAACATGAAAAGACCGCAAAGCTTTCTTGAAAAAGCGCTTTGCAGCCTTCTGGTCTCTTGTTTTGTTTAGGAAAAAATCAATTGTGTTTCCTTTCGAATCAACAGCACGATACAAATACATCCATTGACCTTTTACTTTGATATATGTTTCATCGACTCTCCAAGAGTCATTTGTTTGTTTGAGGTGACGACGGATTCGTTTGTCCAATTCAGGACCATACTGATGAACCCAACGCATAATCGTTGTATGAGAAATGGATAAACCCCGTTCTTCTAGCATTTCCACCAAATCACGAAAACTAAGGTTGTACCGTAGGTACCATCTTACCGTTAACAAAATAATATCAGGATAATAATGCTTCCATTTGAATACATTTTCCTTTTCCATACTGATCACACACCTTTTTAGAGTCATACTATCAGTATGTCCAAGTTTAGGAGATTACTTGCAGGAGTCCTCGTTTTCTTTGCACCAGAACCCTTTGTTTTATATTTATTTTCCAGAGTGCCCCCTCATTCCTTGAATCGTTTCCGTACCCCTTAAAGGCTTACTTGCAATGCAAATATCTAGGGATAGAAAAAATGTTAAAAGGGTTCAAAAATGTTTTGTAATCGCTTACACATTGTGATACTATTAAATTGTAATAATAATTTATCATGATGATAAATTATTATTACAATTTAATACAGAGGGTATAGGAGTAATGAAGGATGAAGAATGAAACATTATTACAGCAATACTATCCGTTCGTTACATTTCTTTCGAAGGTAGTGGGAAGAAATTGTGAAGTCGTATTGCACGATTTATCAAGGCCGGAAAGTTCTATCATTGCTATTGAGAATGGGCATATAACTGGTCGTAAGATTGGGGACGCGCCTACAAACTTAGTGTTAAAGGTACTTCAAGAAAAAACATATTTAACGCGTGATTTTATCGCTAATTACAAAGCAGTAAATAAGGATGGAAAGGTCTTTCGCTCCTCTAGCTTTTTCATTAAGAATGATAAGAAAGAATTAGTGGGGATTCTATGTGTAAATGCTGATGTGGCACATTATGCAAAGGTAAAAGAGATGATGGATCAGTTTTTATCATTTTCTGATGAGATGGTTAATCTTGAAGCTAAACAAGCGGAAGAAGAGACACTTGCATTTGAGCAATTGCATGGAAAAGTGGAAGATGTTCTATCTGCAATTATTATTCAAACGATGGAAACATTTGACGTGCCTCCGGAGAGGCTGTCAGCGAAAGAAAAGATGAATGTTGTACGTGATTTACATGACCAAGGAACATTTCTATTAAAAGGAGGAGTATGTGAGGTGGCGAAAATGTTAAAAACATCTGAGCCAACTATATACCGTTATTTACAGAAGATTAAAGATGAAAACAATTAATTTTTTGCGAAAGCTTGTGCATTATTTCACATGATGGGCAGTTGAAAGACAGGGGGTAATTTGTGAACAAGAATAGTATGTTACGCGTGTTAGAGAAAGAATTAGTCGTTGCTTTAGGGTGTACAGAACCAGTGTCGATTGCGTTAGCCGCAGCTACTGCAAGAGATTATATGAAGGGCGACATACAGTCAATCGAAGTACTTGCAAGTACAAATGTCATTAAAAATGCAATGGCGGTTGGTATACCAGGAATGAGGGCTACTGGAATTGACTTTGTTGCTGCTTTAGGAGTGTTAGCAGGAGATAGCAAAAAGATTTAGAAGTGTTAGCCGGAATCTCAGAAGAAGATGAAGAACAAGCAATCTCTTTAGTAGAAGCGGGGAAAGTGTCTGTAGAATTAGCAGATACGTCTAAAAAGCTATACATTGAAGTGAAGTTTACGACAGACGAGGGATATGCAAGGGCTATTATTTATGATAATCACACATTTATCGCATTAGTAGAAGCGAATGGGGAGCTTGTTTATAAGAATGGATGTGGAAATACACACTTTGCCACTTCTGAAGAAGAACGTGATGAACTAACGATTCTAGAAATATATGAATTTGTTACGACTGTAGATGTAAAGGAATTGGCACTTGTAAAAAGAGTATTGAACTGAATCGTAATGTGGCACTAGATGGTTTGTCGAATGAATATGGCTTACAAGTTGGAAAAACATTAAAGGCAAATGTATTGAAAGGAATTCTATCAGATGATTTAACAACTCATGCGATGGCATTAGCAGCTGCTGGTTCAGATGCACGTATGGCCGGTTCGACAATGCCAGTAATGGCTAACTCAGGAAGTGGTAATCAAGGGATTGCCGTAACGATGCCTGTAGTAGCCGCAGGTGAGAAATTAAATGCTTCGGAAGAAGAGCTAATTCGTGCTGTTACGTTAAGTCATTTATTATCGATTTACATTAAAAATCAGTTTGGACGTTTGTCTGCACTTTGCGGTGTAACAGTTGCTGGTGCAAGTGCATCGGCTGCTATTACGTATTTATTAGGTGGAGATATTGAAAAGATAAAGTATGCAATCCAAAATACACTTGGAAATGTGACAGGGATGATTTGTGACGGAGCAAAAGCAGGATGTGCGATGAAAGTAGCAACTTGTTCAAGCGCAGCTGTACAATCTGCACTGTTAGCCTCACAAGGAATGTGTATCTCTGCTACAGATGGATTTATCGAAGCAGATGTTGAAAAAACAATTGAGAACTTTTGCCGATTAGGAAATGAAGGTTCATCGAATATGGATAAGATCATGCTAGAGATGATGATTAATAAAAGAAAATAGTAGTGATGTATCACCGTGGATGTTATTAATAATCAGTAGAGTCCATGTACATCCTACTGAATAAACTATAATCATACAGCAAACATTTCATTTGAAATTGTATTATCCGACCAATCTATAGGTTAGAAGGAGGAAGTATGTATGAATCTAGTATATATTGCAGTCAATATGGTTGTCATGTTAGTCATGTTAGGTATTTTATATCGAATGCAGAAAAAGTATGTTTCCTTCACAAAGCGGGTATTTACGGGGTTAGGAATGGGCATCGTCTTCGGTACCATTTTACAGATTGCATTTGACGGGAATTCATCCGTCGTTAAAACAACAACAGAGTGGTTTAATTTAGTTGGTGACGGTTATGTAGGATTCTTAAAGATGATCGTCATGCCACTTATTATGGTATCAATTATTTCAGCTATTACGAATTTAAAGTCTTCTAATGGCTTAGGGAAGATGTCAGGTTTTATTATAGGAATGTTAATTTTTACGACAATGATTTCAGCAGGTGTAGGTATCGCTTCATCGAACTTATTTAATTTAACTGCAGAGTCTATTCAAGCAGGTGATGCTGAGACTGCTAGAGGTGAACTTTTAGAGCAAAAATTAACAGAAGTAGAAAATCAAACAATTCCACAAAAGGTACTTCAATTTATTCCAACAAATCCGTTCTTAGATATGACAGGTGGCCGTCCAACATCGACATTAGGTGTTGTTATTTTCTCCGCTTTTGTTGGGGTAGCGGCACTACAAATAAAGCGAAAAAACCAGAACAAGCAGAGATGTTCAGTAAAATTATCAATGCATTGTATGCAGTCGTTATGCGTATCGTAACATTAATTTTACGCTTAACACCATACGGGGTATTAGCATTAATGACAAATACAATTGCTAAAACAAACGTAGATGGTCTCTTAAATTTATCTACATTTGTTATCGCATCCTACGTTGCAATCGCTGCAATGTTTATCATTCACGGATTATTAGTTTCGCTAGTTGGTTTAAATCCAATTACGTTTTTCAAAAAGCATTACCAACATTAACATTTGCTTTTACATCAAGAACTAGTGCGGGTTCTATTCCATTAAACATCGAAGCGCAAACACAAAAGCTAGGTATTAGCGATGGCGTTGCTAACTTCTCTGCTTCATTCGGAGCTTCCATTGGTCAAAATGGTTGCGCAGGAATTTATCCAGCAATGTTAGCAGTGATGATTGCACCGTCGGTTGGTATTAATCCGTTAGATCCTGCGTTTCTCTTTCAACTTGTTGTTATTGTAGCGATCAGTTCCTTTGGGGTAGCTGGTGTCGGAGGAGGAGCAACATTTGCGGCGTTAATCGTTCTTTCATCTATGAATTTACCTGTAGGATTAGCTGGTCTCTTAATTTCAATCGAGCCGTTAATTGATATGGGACGTACGGCTTTAAACGTAAGTGGTTCAATGACAGCTGGTGCCGTATCAGCGAAAGTACTAGGAGAAATCAATATGGATACGTATAACGATATCGATGTAGAAGAACAGCATATTGCATGAGAAAATAGAACAGATAATGGAGAATAAAAAATGCATCGTTCCTTTTATTCTCCTTCATGAAAGGAAGTAATAGAGATGAAAATTGTCATCATCGGTGGAGTAGCAGCTGGTATGAGCGCAGCCGCGAAAGCGAAACGTATCATGCCAGGTGCCGAAGTGGTTGTATATGAAAAAACGGATGTTGTGTCATTTGGTGCATGTGGGTTACCATATTTCGTTGGTGATTTCTTCCAAGACCCTAATGAGATGGTAGCAAGAACTGCAGAGAAATTCCGTGAAACTGGGATTGATGTGAGAGATAAGCATGAAGTTGTTTCGATTCAACCAGAGTCGAAGACATTACGAGTAAAAACCTTACAACGAACGAAGAGTTTGAAGATACATATGATCGTTTAATGGTTGCAACGGGAGCAAGTGCAGTAATCCCGCCAATCGAAAATGTTCGTCTCCAAAACGTGTTTACGTTAAAGAGTATGGAAGACGGTTTAGGCTTGAAAGAAGTAGCAATGAAAGAAGAGAACAAACATATCGTTGTGATCGGCGCAGGGTATATCGGTATTGAAGTAGTGGAGGCGATGAAGGAATTAGGGAAAGAAGTTCGCCTCATTCAACTTGCTGATCGTGTGCTATCTGATTCCTTTGACAAGGAAATTACGGATGTTATGGAGGAAGAGTTACGAGGACACGGTGTACATGTTCATTTAAAAGAAGCTGTGAAAGCATTTAACGGAACAGAAAAAGTAGAAGAAGTAGTAACAGACAAAGATAGTTACAAAGCAGACGTAGTTGTCATTGCAACTGGTGTACGTCCAAATACACAATTCCTACAAGATACAGGAATTGATATGCTTCGTAACAGTGCAATTAAGATTGATGAGCATGGAAGAACTTCTGTAGAGGATATTTATGCTGCTGGAGATTGTGCTTCGGTGTATCACCTTGTACGCGACGAGCATGTGTATATTCCACTAGCAACAACAGCGAATAAAATTGGTCGTATTGTTGGGGAGAATTTAGCTGGACTAAACAACTCATTCCCAGGTACGTTAGGATCTGCATGTGTGAAAGTCATGCATGTAGAAGCTGGACGTACTGGAATTTCAGAAGAAGAAGCGAAACGATTAAGTATCAGCTATCATACTGTCATTATTCGTGACAAAAACCAAACGAGCTACTATCCAGGTCAGGAAGATATTTTAGTGAAGCTCGTATACGATGCAGATACGAAAGTGATTTTAGGTGGTCAAATCGTCGGGAAGCAAGGTGCTGTATTACGTGTCGACGTATTAGTAGCAGTGATTGCGAAGAAGATGACAACAGAAGAGTTAGGTATGTTAGACCTTTGTTACGCGCCACCATTTGCTAGAACATGGGATGTATTGAATGTAGCAGGGAACGTAGCGAAATAAGTCGGATGTATATGTATAGTAAATGAATATAGGGAGGAATTTCAGATGGAAAAGAAAGTAGTATTTACAGAGAAGGCACCAGCAGCATTAGGTCCTTATTCACAAGCAATAAAAGTTAACGGGATGGTATACACTTCAGGACAATTAGGATTTGTTCCTGGAACGAGCGAACTATACACTACAGTAGAAGAGCAAACACACCAAGTATTTAAGAACTTACAAGCAGTATTAGAAGCAGCTGGTACTAGCTTAGACAAAGTTGTGAAAACATTAGTATTTTTAAGCGATTTTAATGATTTTGCGGTAGTGAACGAAGTATATGCACAGTATTTCGAAGGCGACTTCCCAGCACGTAGCTGTGTGGAAGTATCACGCTTAGTGAAAGATGCGCTAGTAGAAATCGAAGTAATTGCGATTGCTGAATAATTCAACATATGAAAGTGGAATAGACTGTTCCAAAAGCCCTTTTAAACGACTAAAACCCACAGAGTTGAACTGCACCCCAATTGTTAGACACAATTAATAATTGGAGGTGTAGTTTTTTGGAAAAATTTTCATTAGAAGATAAACTAGGGGTCCCAGTCACATCGCTATCAAGCTAAGCTCATGCAACGTCAATTATAGGAGTGAGTGTTTTTTCTAAAGACTATGTATAGATGATTTAAAGATTTGCATACGAAATAAACCCTATCGGGTTTCATTTTTTTGAATTAAGCCGCTTGGTTATCAGACATGGTACAATTGTAAACGACACCTAATATATCAAGGACGGTTTTCTTCTCATAGGGGTACCGCCCCATCGCCATCAAGTTAAGAAATTCTTTATGCCCAAAAACGAAAAAAATAAGATGCACCCTTATAAATAACTAACTGTAGAGAAACAAAATTTTTGTTTAGGGTCTACTAAAAAATCTTAACTTGATGGGCATGGGAATCAATCCTTAAACTGCTTGATTTATGAAATAACTTCGGATTAAAATAATAGCATAAATCAGTTTGAGGACAATATATACAATAAATATCTACTTTCCCTTTATCTACATTATTTATAGCTACCCCAGTTGTAGTGGAATAACTAGAGCGCAATCTGACTTCAAGAATCCCCTTCAGTAATATCCGAAAATAAAGCATCGGTAATATTTTCAGGATTGATAATACCCTCACCTTCTAAACAACAAGGGATAACTGTTCCGTTTGCTAAAATACCTGCTTGATTTCGAAGGTCATAACAGAAGTCCTTCCCATCATCCTCTTCTTCATGTAACGCAAGCCACTGAAATTCGTAATCTTGATTAATGAAGATGTGGTCCGCAATATCGTTCATCTTCAGTTTGAGTGACAAATACACCTAGTGCAAATTATAATGAATTTTTGAAAGCGTATTAATTTACGCGGAAAAGTAAGCTACAATAGAAAAAGAAAATAAACTACTATAAAACGAGAAGAAATAGAATTTATCGTCATGAATTTGAAAAACTATAGGGGTATAAGAAAATGAACAATAAACTTCATGAACTCAATAAACAAAAAAACCACTATTCGTTATTGTGTATGACCAATTGTATAAATTAATCACGGATGGAACATTCCCTCTAGGCAGTCAACTTCCAACAGAACCCGAATTGGCCAAGATATTTGGTGTGAGCAGAATGACATTAAGACATGCTTTGGCGCTTTTACAAGAAGATGGATTGGTTAAAAATATCCATGGAAAAGGAAATTTCATTACAAGATTTCATCATAATGAAAGTAGCGATGGCTTAGAGAAGCTGGGGAATCCCTTATATAAATGCTATACGGGAAAAATAGATGATATCGAACTTAATTTCCGAATTGACCTAGTAACGGACTATGCAATGCAAGTATTAAATCAACAAATGACTGCAGTGGTTGCGTTGGAACGCTGGTATAAAAATCACGATAAGATAGTAGCTTTTGCTTTTACTATGATGCCAATAGAAGCCGTTTCCAAATTGAACCTTGACTTACATAACGAGAAGCAGGTATTGGAAATGTTGGAGGAGAAAGTATATGAACTGGCTAACTCCTCTACCATTGAAATTAAACGTTCTAATTCCGCCAATACTCCGTCATTAAAATACCAAATTTTCCACGGGGAGGAATTTGATTTAATTTTAGAAAGTGTATATATCAGCGACAAATACCCTGTGGTTTATAATAAATACTATATACCAATAGAATTTAGTCAAATTAGGATTAAAGCATCTAAATAATCGAATGAATAATCCATTATCTCTTAGAAATTTCCATTCGTGGAGAGCTATAAGCGATAAAGTTCTATATTTAATTTGGAAGAATCTGCCTCAAAAGTTCCTTTAAATGACTAAAACCCACGTAGAAAATAAATTTTCTACGTGGGTTTTGTTGTTTTGGAAGTTTTGCTCTCAAACAAGTGCTTCTTTTCCGCTTGTTTGGGGAAGTTGTATGCTATGGCGACCAGCCCAAATTCAATCGTTACCTTCACCAATCCTCTTAGCGAGAATCAACGGAACGACCGATTGCCTTTGATATGACCGAACACACTTTCTTTTTCTCTTTTTGCTCCCTTATCTTGTTCCTGTTCTACTTCCGTTTTCGCTTGTTCCACCTGTTTTTCTACTTGTTTTACCACTTGTGCTAATTGTTCAGAGGTGACCTTTCGAATAGGTTTTTCTGAACTCACTAGTAATTGTTTATCCAGTTCAATCGCTTCTTCAATGTATTGAAATGTGCGCTGAATATTGTGTTGGAGCTTTTCGTTGTCTGTCGCTTTTTTCCATATGAAAGAATACTTATTGGCATTCGCTTCAATTTTTGTTCCGTCCAAAAAGTATTTCTCCATAGATATATAATTTTGTTTCAATAACAGTTGAATTAATTCTGTGAAAAGGGGTTCAATCCTATCCTTCATTCTTTCGGAACGGAAACGATTGGTTGTCCGAAAATCGGGCGTTTGTTGCCCAGATAGCCACATCATTGGTAGGTGTTCTCGTAATGATTTGGCAATATCACGACAAGAATAGATTTTTGGGTATACGCATAGAGGATTACCTTCGTCATCATTTTGGGATGATAAGAGCTACGACCGCCACCTTGATAACGAGAGAAGAATAAGTCATCACTTACTTGTTCCACTATGTCATGGATCACTCTTACCACATAATCTTCTGGGATTAAATCGCTATAGTCCATTGGTAGAATTAACCGACCCATGTTATTAATGAATGAAAGTAGCTGAATGGTTACTCATAAAAAAATCGTCTCCTATTTTTTGTTTGTGTGGTTACTTACAATTATAATGGGTGGGCGATTTTTTTGTAACAAAAAAGACAAATTCCAAAAGAAAGATGGGTTGTGAGCAAAGGAAAGGTATGATATCCTTTTCATTGTTCAGATGCATACAAGTTTTTAGACAACTATACAATATTGTATATCCCAAAGAGTCATCATGCATCGTCATGAAAGCGCAATCAAAAGGTAAGATGTTTTTGGTTGTTCATGAAAATGCGTCCTTGTAAGCATCATAAGAAGGAAAGGTATGATATCCTTTTCAATATTCAGGTGCATACAAGTTTTTAAATAACCAGATAATATTATATAGTTCAAGGAGTTATGATGCATCATCATGAAAGCGCAATCAAAAAATAAAATGTTTTTGGTTGTTTATGAAAACGTTTCCTTTTTAAACACCATAAGAAGGAACGAACAAAAATGGGTACAACTGTGCACAAGGAAGCCCCGCATATGAAACAAAAGGTGTAGAAATTACTGAAACCATCCTTTTACAAAAGGATCAATTGGTAGTTAAAGGCCAGACAATCATGACTCAGGAAGACAATTCCCTGAATAACAAGAAAAGAGGAATATAGCTATGTCTATAATTAATGAAGATGTGAGCATGAAGAAAACTCAGGAATATAGTGCTAAGAAAGCAGTGCCCGTTACCTTACTGTTATTTCTATTATGTTTGATAATTGACAATTCGTTTAAGATTATTTCTGTTGACATGGCAAAGGATTTTCACATTTCAGTGACAACAGTTAGCTGGCAAGCAACCCTAGCTGGCCTTGTAATTGGAATTGGGGCAGTGGTTTACGCAGCTTTAGCGGATTCCGTTAGTATCAGAAAACTTTTTAGCATTGGTATTATTTTAATATGTGTCGGTTCAGCCATGGGGTATATTTTTCAACACTCGTTTTTACTAGTTGTTATCTCACGAATTATCCAAACTGCCGGTTTAGCATCAGCTGAAACCTTATATGTGATATTTGTAACAAAACATTTACCTGCAAATGAACAAAAGAAATTTTTAGGATTAAGTACAAGCAGTTTTGCTCTTTCACAGCTTATAGGTGCATTAACTGGAGGTTATGTTTCAACATATTTCCATTGGACAACTCTGTTTTTACTTTCTTTAGTAACACTTTTCACCCTTCCTTTTATTTTAAAGTATCTTCCTAAGGAAGAAGCGAAAAACAGTAATGTAGATGTAGTAGGATTATTTCTAGTTGGATCCATTTCAGCATCCCTACTACTATATATTACCGATTTCAATTGGATTTACCTTCTCTTGTTTATTGTTGCAATTACCTTGTTCCTTACTTATATCAACAAGAACTCAAAAGCTTTTATCGGAATATCATTCTTTCAAAATAAACAGTTTATCTCATTGCTTGGAGTTGCTTTTATAATTTACTCTGTACAGTTAGCATATATTTTCTTATTTCCATTCTTACTTGAAAAGATTTATGGTTTGAAGCTAGATACCATTTCACTATTATTGATTCCAGGCTATATAGCAGCTACTATAATCGGGGCTCTTTCTGGAAAAGTTGCGAAGATTATGGGAAGCAGGCAATGTATTACAATCGCTATGTCTAGCATTATGGTCAGCTTACTATTAGGCGGATTCTTTGTAAAAACTTCTGTTGTTGTATTCATAATATCCATGATTTTATTCTCTAGTTCATTTGCATTCATGTATGCACCATTACTTGATTCTTGCATTTGTACGATTGAGAAAGAAAAAACAGGAACAGCAATCGGATTTTATAATTTAACACTTAATGTCGCTATGTCAATCGGAATTGCCTATACAGCCGCAATGATGGACCATTCCGCAATGAGAAAAAATTTCCTCGGGATTATAAGCAATCCGGATGCTTCCATGTTTAGTAATATCCTATTCATTCTCGTACTCATTACCCTTTTTAGTTTATCTCTGTACTGGGTATTAGTAGGACGAAAAGCGACAAAATAGATTTATAAAAACCTTAAAATGATTATTTCATGTTAGAACCCCATCCCCCATCGCTATCAAGCTAAGGTTTTACACTACCCATAAAGCCAAAAGACGTTATCCTTTCTGTAGAATTATAAGAAAGGATGGCGTTTCTTTAGGTTCTGGTGCAAAAACTCTAAGACTCTTGTAAGTAATCTCCTAAACTTGGAAATACTAATACTAGTACTCTAAAAAAGGGCGTGTTCAGTATGGGGTAGCACCACAGGTTCTGGTGCAAAAACTTCAGGACAATTGCAACGAATCTATAAATCTTGGACATACTGATACTATTACTCTACAAAAGGTGTGTGATCAGTATGGAAAAGGAAAATGTATTCAAATGGAAGCATTACCAGCCTGAGATTATCCTTCTTACAGTGAGATGGTACCTACGGTATAATCTCAGCTTTCGTGATTTGGTGGAAATGATGGAGGAACGGGGCTTATCCATTTCTCATACAACGATTATGCGTTGGGTTCATCAGTATGGTCCTGAATTGGACAAACGAATTCGTCGTCACCTCAAGCAAACAAATGACTCGTGGAGAGTCGATGAAACATATATCAAAGTAAAAGGTCAATGGATGTACCTGTACCGTGCTGTTGATTCGAAAGGAAACACAATCGATTTTTATCTAAGTAAATCAAGAGATAAACAAGCAGCCAAGCGCTTTTTCAAGAAAGCCTTGGCTTTTTCGTACGTTTCTAAACCTCGCGTGATAACAGTGGATAAGAACCCTGCCTACCCTGTAGCGATTCAAGAGTTAAAAGAAGAGAAACATATGCCTGAAGGTATACAACTAAGGCAAGTTAGATATCTCAATAATATAGTAGAACAAGACCACCGTTTTATTAAGAAACGTGTGCGTTCTATGTTGGGATTCAAGTCTTTTGACACAGCTACATTCATTCTTTCGGGAGTAGAAGCCATGCATATGATTAAAAAGAACAGATTGATTTACGGGATCAGTCTGTCCAAAATCAGAAAGAATTCATCCATCAATTGTTTGGGCATGCAGCATAAGATACGTTTCCGCTAGGAATATATACGCTTTATTCTCTTTTATTTTATCTTTGCACCAGAACCCAGCGCCTTAATTGATATAAGGTGGGACGTCCAGGATCTTGTTTCACTACATTCCAATCAGAATAAGTAGAACATTCCCTACTCTGAAACAATTGATCTATCTTTTGTTTTTCTTCAATCGTTAAAGCATCTGCTATGCATTGATATAAAGTACGATATGCTTCAGCATGTACGTGGTCTACAGCTCTTGTGAGTGTACTAAAAGCAGGAAGCTCATAGCTATGCTTGACTAATTCATCAATTGCAATATTAATGATATCGCTCTTTTCGTCCTTTTCCAATACAGATGTTTTCATAATATTAAACATAATTTGACGAGCTTGGTCATTAAATATTTTAGCTCGACGATATTCACGAATCATAGCGATTTGACGAATTCCTGTACCAGAACGATGATAAGAACTCCACTCTTCTCGCTCTGGTAGATCAAGCCTTGCTTTTCTCGCAATATGTTCAATAATAATTGGTGGAGTATCTCTGATTGGAAGAAAATAATTTAGACATTGGAATGTTTTTAACATTGTTAATAGACCCAACTGCGAAAACGAGTTACGTGCTTTCTGTTTTGCCCATGAAATTTCACTAGGTGTGGGTGAAAAAGTTTTTCTAATTCTGTAAAAGTTGGACAACTTTTTAATCTGGGATAAGCTGTTTCTTGCATACTAACCATAACGTGTCTCCTTTATTAACTAAATGAAATCTTATAGGCTTAATGACAAGGTAGCTGCTCTAGTCTGTAGTGTTTTTCCATTAAAAGTAAAATGCGATTTAATACCATGGTTTGAAATTGATTTAAGTGTCTTGCTCTTTTTTCAATTGTCGCTTAGCTCTTGTAAGCGTACTTTTCGAAATACCAGTCTTTTCTTCTACTTCTTTATAAGAATGATTGTTGAGGAGTGATAAGGCGTGTTCGATTTGTTTCTTTTGATATTTTTTAGGTCGCCCTTCCCTAAAGTCGGCCCGTAATTTAGCAAGTGCTTTTCCCTCTTGAGTTCTTTCGACAATCATATCACGTTCAAATTCTGCAAACGCACTCATAATGTTAAAAATAAGTCTTCCAGTTGGAGTATTTTCAACTAAGCCCATATTTAAAATATGCACTTTTACTCCTTTTTCAAATAGATTCTCAATCGTATGAATCCCGTCTACTGTTGACCTTGCAAAACGATCCAATTTCGTAACAATTAAAGTATCGCCCTCCTTTAATTGGGACAATAATTTTTGAAATTCTGGCCGATCTGTTTTTGTTCCAGTAAATTTTTCAGAATAAACACAATCACAATTTTCTTTTTCTAATGCTGCTATTTGATTTTCTAAATCTTGATTCAAAGTAGATACTCTTGCATAACCATATTTCACTAAAATGCACCTCTTTTTCACTTCACTTATGACTATAAGTTATGACACTAGCTAACACCCTTATGTAAATTTAGGAGATAAATTGCACTTGTTTTAAGTGCTATTTTGCACTATAGGTAAACATAAAAAAGCTATCAATTCCATGATAGCTTTTTTATGTTTATTTAATTCCGATAACCAAACTATCTCGTGCAGCTTCCACTACTTCAGTAGAAATAGTATTAAGATGATTAATCTCAAGTATTCTCTCAATCTGAGTGAAAAGCCTCTGTATAAGTCTGAAGTTTCCTCCAGTAATTTTAATGATACTTGTAATTGCTTCGTAATCAGAAAAATCTTCAAGTTTTATAGAAAGCCCTAGCTCTTTCCATTTATACTCTAAAATATGATGCGTTTCATCCTTACTTAGTTTATCGAATTCGTGAGCAAAACCAATTCTAGAATAAAGTTGAGGATATCGAGCTAATCGTTTCTCTATACCAGGCATTCCAATTAATATCATAGCTAGGTCATTACGGTCATAAATATCCCTGAGTTGTTCTAAATTTTGAAGTTTTAATCGATCAATTTCATCAACAATAATCAAGTCGATACCTTCATAAGCATTAGTAGTATACTCTTCTTCGCCTCTATTAATCATTTTATACATAGTTCTAACCAAGTTTATTCTAGTTCCAATAGTATAAATATCATCCGTCATTTTAGTAGCACGTACTGCTGGAGCTGTATAAAAAATACTTCTTGTTTCGAGTATCTTTTCATCTGCATTTAATCCGATTTCATTTGCTTTTTTATAAGCTACTTGTTCTAAATGATTGGATGTAAAATCACTACCATGATCGGTATAAAATTGTTCAGGGATTCCACAGATTATCCAATCCGAATTTTGTTTATGCCAAATCCCTTGATGCAAAGTAAGAGCTGTTTGAGTCGCAGAAGGTGCTTGAAAGGTTAAAAAATAGCCAGCAACTGCTCGGCTATAATCATCCAAAATAATAGTCAGCCAAGGACGTTCAGGTTTTCCCTTTTCATTCAGTACAAGTATATCGAGTAGCGTATGGTCTGCTTGCCAAATTTCATTAGGGTAGCTTGCTTCCCTTCTATGAATCAAATCATATTGATTTTCATAAGCTTTTTGACCATCATGTGCTAAATTTTTTAAGCTTTGCGAAAGAGACTGTGCTATCTTATATACTTGATAATAACTAGGTTGCTTCCAACTTTGTTGCTGACAATGCTCGCAAATCATTCGATGAATAGATGTCAGTGAATTTTTTCGGTGTTTTAAAATCATTTGTTCAATTGTCACGATAACTTCTGAATCTAGTTGAATTTTCCCGGAATCACTTCGTGTTTTTCGGATCAAGCCTTTTAATCCAAATTTTTCATAGTTTCGAATCCAATATCGTAGTGTTCTCTTGGCGATACCAGTTTCTTCTACAATAGCAATTAAGTTTTTTCGGAGCGTAGGTAGGGTGCAATAACTTGATACTTAATCATTGCTGCTTGACGTTGTTCTGATGAATAGGCTGTTAAAGGTAAAGGTTCATTTTGCATTAATACCAACCTTTCCGATTTATTGTCTGTCTAAATAGCGATAAATTGTAGTGCGAGATACACCCCACTTTTCTGCGACATCTTTGATAGGTGTACCACTTTCAATTAGGGATTTCATCATTTCTATGTCTTTCAACCCGAACTTCTCTGGTCTGCCACCGAGCCTTCCTCTTGCTCTAGCTGCTGCTCGACCGGCAGCTGATCTTTCTTCTATTAAATTACGTTCAAATTCAGCAAAAGCAGCGAATAAGTGAAACATCAATTGTCCTGTTGCATTACTTTTGTCCATTGTTAGGTTTTCTTGAAGACTATGAAAACCAATACCACGTTTATTTAAGTTATTCACAATTTTGATCAAATCTTGCATGTTGCGTCCTAGGCGATCCAATCGCCAAACTACAATTGTATCGCCTTCACGTGCATAATGAATTGCTTCCTCTAAACCAGGACGTTGTTTTTTGTTCCACTCATTTTATCGTGGAAAATCTTCTTACAACCATATTGAGTTAGTGCATCTGTTTGTAAATCTAAATTTTGTAATCCTGTAGATACACGTGCATATCCAATTAACACCAATTATCACTCTTTCTAATTTTTACTCTATTCCCATTGTAACATAAGATAGAAACATATTGGTTATTGAACATAGAATAATGAACAGAGTTTTATTACATATAAGACAATAAAAAACGCCTCTTTTAAATCAAAAAGAAGCGTGTTCAGAAAAGGACGAGTTTCTTAACAAAGACTCAACATAAATTATGTGGATTCCGTTTTCATCCACAACGTAAGAACTGGTGTGTGAAAACCTTTCTCTGGCATTTTTGATAAATACCGTATACAATACTAAACGTTTAGTTTACTATATAATTATAAGTAAAAATTCCTAAAAAATGGAGGTATGCACATTGGAAAAGGAAAACATTGTATATAATAGGGTCTGGTTCATTACTGGAGCTTCAAAAGGATTTGGACGTGCATTAGTTGAGGCAGCACTTGAACAAGGTGATATGGTAGTAGCTACAGCACGTAAACCAGAAATTTTAGCACAATCTTTTCAAGATAATAATCATTTATTAATCCTGCCTTTAGACGTAACGAATTCTTATCAAATCCAAGAATCAGTCGAAAAAGCCATTGGAAAATTTGGGCATATTGATATTTTGGTCAATAATGCCGGGTATGGACTGTTAGGCGCAGTGGAAGAAGCGAACCCAGAGGAAGTAAAACAAGTATTTTCTACTAATGTTTTTGGTTTGCATGCTGTAACACAAGCTGTCTTACCCCATCTTCGATCCCAAAGGTCCGGTCATATTATCAATATCTCTTCAGTTGGTGGATTTTCAGGTTCTATAGGATGGGGAATCTATAATTCCACTAAATTTGCAGTGGAAGGATTATCGGAAGCGTTATCGTTAGAAGTGAAACCTTTAGGTATTCACGTTACCATTGTCGAACCAGGAATGTTTCGTACTGATTTTCTTGCAAGTTCTATGCGTTCTGTTAATACAGTTATTAAAGATTATACAAATACTTCAGGACAAACACGAGAAACGGCTAATGAAAGTAACGGTAATCAGCCTGGTGATCCTAAAAGGCAGCTTCAGCTATCTTGAAGGTTGTTGCAGCTGATGATCCACCACTAAGACTTGTTTTGGGGCCTGATTCCCTAAAGCGAATAAAAACAAAACTTGAACAAGTCAAAACAGATTTAAATAATTGGCAAACTGTCACATTAAGCACAAATATAGAGGATGAACAAATTGGTTAATTACGAGGTAAAACAGTCAAATTCTGAGCATAAGCGAGGGAGACCCCGCAGCAATAAAGTAAGTGAGCGTATTCTGAAAGCTACTATTGAACTTTTGTTTGAAGAAGGACTTCGGAAAACAACTGTTGATGAGATTTCTGCCCGTGCTGAGGTTAGCAAAGCAACTATTTATAAGTGGTGGCCAAACAAGAATGTAGTTTCAATAGATGCTTTTCTATTTAAAATGGAAGCAGAGGTTAAAATACCTGATACTGGATCTGTACGTGAAGATTTTTTACAACAGTTACTTTCAGTTATGCGGTTTTATAAAAGTCCTATTAGTAAGGTGTTTACCCAACTCATTGCTGAAAGTCAATACGATCCTCATATAGCTACCATATTTCGCGAACGGTTCCTAGTCAGTCGACAAAATGCTGTGCAAGTTATGTTGCAGCGGGGATTTGATCGCAACGAGATTCGAAACGATATAGACTCTAAAATTATCATTGATTTAATTTATGGGCCTATGATATATCGACTTCTTACAGGACATGCACCTTTGGACGACAACCTTGCAAAATCGATTGTTGATGTGGTGATAAAAGGGATAAGAGTATAATCTTTATATCTTGATAGAACACACCGTTCGATGCTTCGAGCGGTGTATATTTTATTTTGTTACCATTCATTAACAATTAATTAAGAGTTTTGGATGTAGCTTTAAAATAAAGTTTGATTAAAAGTTTCACAAGAACATTGATTTAATCATCAATAAAAAGAATCCATCTTGAAAAAAGTTTGATCAAAATGGATTCTTTGCATGTGAATACATATACAGTTTTTATAAAAAAGTTCAATCAATTTGTTTACCTTTATTGAACAAAAGCCCTCGTTAGTTTAAGTAGAATACTTCACAAACTTTAGTTAGTCTCACCCAACTTAGTTTTGTGGACTACGGATACAGTGAACTTTGTATAACATGCTTGATTCTTTCGCTAACCTTACTGATACAATGTTTACTCGTTTTGCTGATTCCATAACTTATTTCCTCCTCAAATAAAACGTTCTTAAATGTTATAGTGGTCAAATAATTTTATTCAGATTAATAATATATGAAGGTGCGGCGGAAGGAGGCGACGGACCAATCCTTCGACTGGATACAGGTGAGGGCTATAGGGCTTTATACATGTTATTTTTCTGTTAATTATATTGATTTCTGTTCTTTGATTTGCTACGATTACTTACGAACGTTCGTAAGTAAATAAGGAGTGGTATTCAATGAAAAGTGATGAGATTAAACGGGCAGCACTGAAATACTTTACCATTCACGGATATGAAGGGGCTTCTCTTTCGAAAATAGCCGAAGAAGTTGGATTGAAGAAGCAATCCTTATACTCCCATTTCAAAGGCAAAGATGATTTATTTCTTCAGGTTATACGTGATGCCGGTGAGGTTGAGTTGAACACAAAGCTTACGTTCTTTAATAATCATAAAAATGATTCGCCGGAGAAATCATTACATGCATATCTAGTGATGGTTAAAGAACTATTTCAGTTAGACGAGCGCATGAAATTCTGGCTGCGTATCTCCTTCTTTCCGCCCGAACATCTTTATCATGTGATAGTAAATGAAGTCTTTGCCATTGAAGACCAAGTCATGGAGATGCTTGAAGCGAAGTTCGCTGAGTGGATGAAGGAAGAAGAGATCTATAAGGAACAACCCTCTATTCCGGCTAGTGCATTTACTGGGATTGTTGATGCCTTGATGCTGGAGTTACTCTATGATTCAAGTCCAGAGCGAATTAACGAGAAGCTAGAGTCGACTTGGACAGTCTTTTGGCGAGGAATTTCCAAGTAAGAAGAGAGCAAATATTTTCAACAACTATAATGAAATTAATCGAGGTGCTACAATCATGCATTTTATAGAAGTTACTCAACAGAATTTAAAACTGGCCTATACCATTCAAAAGGAAATCTTTTCGGATTCGCCTGATATTCTGCACATCAAAAATTCTATTGATAACAATGATCCGGGCTATGCTTATTGGATTGTGTACGAGAATGAAACTGCCATAGGGATTTCGGGCATTTATACTGTAGAAGCTGACAGAGATTCCGTATGGCTCAGTTGGTACGGTGTTTTGCCTAAATGGCGGAGCAAAGGCTTTGGAAGAAAAATTCTGCTTGAATCCATCGAAAGAGCTACATCACTGAACCAATTCAAATATTTAAGACTATATACATCCGAAAAGTACAATGCGAGTGCATTGGGGGTGTACAATTCTGTTATGGACCTATGCGAGCGGTATGAAAATCCGGATGATGAGACATATGAACGGACTGCTTTGGTCTACTCCTATTCACTAACGGAAGAAAAGGTAACGCCCTGGAACAATAGATATATGGGCATTCGAGAGCTTGAGGAGCTATGCGTAGCAGGTGAGTTGTATTTAAAAGAACACGGATACGAAATATAGCAGGTATCATCCCCTTCAAGTAAAAACTCTAGTTAAACTCAAACAGGGTCGTCCCAGGCAGCTATTTCATGGCTTATGGGGTGGCTTGTGTTTTGTCAAGTGGAATTCCCTGGTCGGATCATCAAAAATCCTTGGTGAATTTCCAGTTGCTACAGTCACTTTTGGCGCATCAGGGTATGCTTCAGGCGGTAGCTCTCTCCTTCAAAGACAATCAATTGTTCCACAAGAAAAACCGAAATCCTAGTTCGTCTTTTTTATAAACGGTTAAACTTTTTCAAAACGGTGCGACTTTTTGAAATTATCAAGACCTAAATTGTAAAAAACCATAAAAATAAAGGGTGATACATATTAGTCATATATAATATGTATCACCCTTTTACTTCTTGCTCAGTAATCACGCCCGATTGTGGAAGATCATAAGTACATGTCTTATTCAATTAATCTGTCGTTAATTGAAAAAGGTTCACTTTATCCCTTTAAATTCCCAATAATTTTTTTCAAAAAAATTAATTATCTCATCTTTATAGTTAAATTTATCATTGAGCTTTTGTAATAACTCAATATCATGGGTATGAGTTTTTCCTGTCTCAAGCATTTCTCGATATAAGTCAATATAAGGAAGTTTATTACTAATAGCGTTTTTTAATTCCTTTTCTACATCATAGGAAATTTTTTTAAATCTCACCTCAGCAATCCCCGTCTCATCAATTTCAAGAATTGCATACTGAGCACGTAGGTCAGACTGTAACTTGTCCCATTTGTAAAAGGGCTGTCCTATAGTTCCTGGGTTAATAATCAATTGATCATTGCTACTATAGCGTAACAATTGGTGATGGGTATGAGCATAAATCGCAATATCATAATCATGCTCAAATAACTGATCAAAATTTTTCTGATTATTAGTGGGCCATAAATCCCCTCCATAATTTTTATTTTGTAAATTATGGCTAATACTGATAGATAGATTATTAACTTGTCTTGTTAGGTGTAATGGTAAATTCTTAATAAGATTAATATAGTTTTCATCCAAATTTTCACACTGATATTGAACTAACCTAGAAACATAGATATCAGAAGCATTATCAAAGTCAATCTCTTTATTCAGTACGTCAAGGAAGCAGTCTTCCCAGTTTCCTTTAACATAAGTAGCAACTTCAATACTATCTAATATTTCAAATAAATCATTTGCCCCAGGCCCAGGCATGATTAAATCCCCTAAAAACCAATATTCAGTGACACCTTCTTTGATCGAATCTTCGATAACTGCTTTTAAAGCACTTGCATTCCCATGGACATCTGCTAGTAAAGCAATCTTATGTTTCATGTCTTTCATTTGCCCTCCCCTAAAATTGACAATATAATCAAAATAGAATGTATATTCTTATTTTATCATTTTATGGTATATTATGAAATTCATTTAACCTGTCTCCTTAGTTTGAGTACAAACCTTTACAATCTCTTTTAAGCTATTACATAGAAAGCTTATTTTTTATAAGGTATTGTTCAACAATCTGGCCCTTTTGTGGAACAAAAATCAATCAGGACTCTTCGACTATGCTTCGGTAGTGAGGAAGAGGAGGGGGAACAACGTTCTCCTTCATAACTTTTTGTAAACATCTGCATAAGCTACTTTCAGCTGTTCTCTAAGTTGCTTGTTTTCTTCCTCCAATTTTTTGTTCTTCCTTTTTAGAGAGGCGAGAAGGGCATCCTTATTGCTTTCGTTCATTTCTCGTTTTACTTGTTTGGGTGTAGGTACTTGTGATTGCTGTTCTCGTAATGTTTCGATCCTGGAACGGAAGTCCTTGTTGTTATAGAGTGTTGCTTTTGATACATTAGCTTCACTGGATACACTGTTAAAGTTTATTTTTTCATTAGCCTTTATAAGCCTTTTAATGGCCTTATCTACCTTCTGATAGGTGTTAGCCTTACGGTTGGCATGAATCGCTTTCAAATGTGCAGAACGATCATATTCGACCATTTTTAACACCTAACTTTCGTTTCATCCGATCTTGTCTACCAAAGATAACATTTCCTTCTTGAAGGGTATTTAAAATATTTTGATAACGCTTTAAATTCGTTTGGTTCTTCTCCGCAATATCTTCACGTCCTCGTTGTTTTGCTATTTCAATTGCCTTTGTGGTTGTTTTAATGTGAAGTTCATACTTTTGTTTATCTAACTCTGAAAAGCCTACTGCTAAGTCTTTACATGGGGTTTGATTATCACCACAAGTTAGACAAGGAGGGGCTTCCATATGAGGGCAATTTCCGTTCAAACGAGCGTGACACGTTCCATAAGGGTTGTCCATTGCATTGAGTTTATGGTCTTGCCATAAGGCATCTAATATGTCTGTTGGAATATCTTCTCCTGCTTTAATTTCTTGCACTTCACCGTTTAAGTCAAAGCTGAATATCCCTTGTTTTATTACCGATTCAAACGCTTGTCTTTTCGTATTATCTAATAACTTCGCATATCTTAGTGTCATTTCGGGCGATGCATGAGCCAGTAACTCTTGTACTGTTAAAATATCCGCACCACCGTTTAACATCTTTACTCCGTAGGTATGTCGGAATTGGTGAGGCTTAAAATGAAATAAGTTCCCATTTTCATCGGTGATGTTCTTTTGTTTTGCTAATATATTTAGTTGATCTTGAAAAAACCTTGATTAAATGGTTTTCCTTTACGTTGACCACGATAGCGAACGAAAATATACCCTTTAGGGTTGTTGTCTTGATTGCTCAATCCTTTGGATATATCAATCAGAACGGCAAGTATATCTGCTAACTCATCGTCAATGGGAATCCGATGCCCTTTAACGTATGTTTTTTCAATATCGGTTTCAATGGAATATTGACCATTGAGTTTGACTAAACAATCCGTAGTTAACCCTAATACATCTGATATTCTTAGACCTGTTTTAAACGCTACCCAAACAATAGGAATAACTTCTTTATGCAAATCATTGATGTAAGTAAATAATTGCTCTAATACATAGTTGGGAATATAGTCAATTTGGTCAATGGATTTTTTATGTATTTTCGGTTTATCATCGGGAAAAATCAATCGTTGTACAGGTGTTTCAGGAGCCATCTCATATTCGTACCGTTGAATTTCTTCAAGGAACTTTTGTATTGTTATAAGTGTTTGACTTACATAACTTTCGGGATGTGAATTACGCCGTTTCAAACTTGTTTTAGCGTATTCATATAAATATTCAAGATATTTTACGATATGTGTACGATTTAAAGCCTTCAAATCCTTCCACGTTGGCTCTAAAGAAAATATAAATGTGAAAAATATTGGGAGAACATTTAGATAATTTTGTGCTGTACTCCATGAAAATCTGTTTCTACTAAGCAATCGTTGTTTTATATATTTTTTATTTGCTCACGAATACCTTTATCAAACTTTGAAAAATTAAGGTAATATTGACTTTTACTTTTGTTGTATTCCACACCATACTTATCATGAAGAATACGAACATCCCATTTGTCTTTTTCAAACTCTTCTCGGTTATCCGTGTATTGAAATAACAAATTATAAATTTGTCTTAAAAAACGTGCTACTATTGTTTTTCCAACCCAATCTTTTTGAATTATCCTTTGTCTAAGCTGCTGAGTAGTAACTCCATTTTCATTCAACCAAAACAAATACTCTCGTTCTACTTTATCAATATCCAAATCTAATAAAGATGATAGTTTAGGATATTTTATGTTTAAGAACTCGGTCATTTGCTTTAATGGGGTTTGATAAGCGATAAAAACACTACTGATTGTCCATAAATCGTTAAAGAGTTGTTGATAATAAACATATTTCACTTCTAAGTTGATTGTAGGGTTGGTGAATCGGAAATAAATATTTTTATTGGCATAGTTATAATTTGATACTAATTCCTCAAACTGTTTGATTTTACTGATAAAATGGATATTCCACTTGTCATTCATTAAAAAATAGGGATTGTTTACTTGTACAACTGTAACTGAACCATCTTCATGTATTGTTTTTTCGGGAAAGGTGGATAATACAGTTTTTAAGTCTTCGTGAAATCCTTGTTCTATCACATGAATTTTTTCGTTTCTTTCATCAAGTAACTCCTTTTCATTCCTTTTTCGATAAATCAAATTCGGACTGTGCTTTTTTCCAATCCTCACGGATTTCTTCTTCTGAAGGATGAAGGTATAAGTTCATTGTTGTTTGAATTTGTGCGTGTCCTAATCGTTCTTGTACCTGCTTAATATCTTTGGTTTTCTGATAGAATATGGTGGCGTGTGTATGGCGAAATAGATGGGGGTGTAGGTTTATCCCTGTTTTCTTCTTCAAACGCTTAAAAGGGATTCTACGTTCCAATATTCCATTGGCTTTCCTACATCTTTTCCCCTTAGTTTTACAAAAGCAAAGTTTGTATCTAAATCTAATTTGTCAATCACTTCATACAAGTAATCATCATATAAATCCATTAAGGATTGTGACACATAAATTTCTCGTTCACCTGTTTTTAACATAGCACCGTTTTCTAATTCCCCTCTATCTACTAAACGAATCCGATGCCCCTTTTGATAATCAAAAATAAAATCCTCCATGAAGAGAGCGAGAGCTTCTCCAATACGTAATCCCGTTTCAAATAACAATTGAATTAAGAACCTATCTCGTATATTAGTAGTTGCTTGTAATACTTGTATTACCTGTTCTTTTGTGAGTGTATCTACTCTTTTGCGTGGTTCTTTTAATTTCAGTATGTTTTTGATTGATGGCTTGTCCTTATTTACATGATGTAAGAAACTTTTGTAACGTGAGAATCCTCCTGTAAATACTTGTTTCATTAACTTTCCCATCATATCGTTTTGTACTTCTTCATTTCGGTAGAGGTAGTCATAGAAGTTTGCTATAACTGTAATTGTAAGATTAATTGTTTTTTCCGTTCGCTTTGCTTTCTCTTGATGAAATGGAGTGACTTTTGAACTTTCATAAGGACTTCTTAACCTCCCCACAAACTCTATTAAATCTTCTAACCTGATATATTTGTAATCTTTGTTAGTTTCTTCTAAGTAGGTGAAAAAATGTTTTAAGGAATAACAATATGTTTTTTGAGTATTAGGGCTTTTTCCTGTCTTATCTAAATACTTTATATATTTCATAACTGGCATTACAGGGAATCCCTCTCGATCCAGTAATATGTATCTCTTGTTGTTATTCTCTATGAGAACTTCTTGTACCCTCATAGCACTCCCCCTAAAATCTATTAATGCTCGGTCTAAAGACCTCACTACGCCTCCCGCTGTGAGCTACATCTCCTACACAAGACAAATATTTGTTCCCTTATATTGTATACATATTAAACTATATTTTTGATATCTAAATAACAAATCTAATATGCATAAGAAAAGAGGATAAATGCTCATATATTGAACATAATATCCTCTTATTAGTTTAGTCTATTTAATTTATAAACAGTTCAACTTTATTTCAAAGTCACATTGGAACAAATATTGGGTTTAAGAAATATTGACAGGCTGCTTTTTGATAAAAAGCGCTTTTTTAATTTTGTTCCGCAATCGGGCCATTTAGTTGAGGAAGGATTTTAAAATTTACACACAGAATTATTTTGTGTGAAGAAAAGGGGGAAAGAATTGAACCATGATTTTTATCGCTCATTATTTCCTATATTAGCTACCCACACACACCTAGCTAGTTGTTCCCAAGGTGCATTAGCAAAGTCTGTTTCAAAAGCTATTGAGGAATATCATAATAGCCTACTTCTGTCAGGGAGTAATTGGAATGAAGCAATAAGTAAAGTGGATGAGACTAGGGTGAAATTTGCTGAACTTATTGGAGCCGAAACAGGTGAGGTTGCTGTATTATGTTCTGTTTCTGATGCTATTTCTGCTATTGCAGCTTCCCTTCCTTATCAGCAAGAGAAAAATAAAATCATGTTTACGGATATAGATTTTCCAACTGTCGGTCATATATGGTTTGCACAAGAACAATTTAAGGATAATGTTTCCGTAATTCGTTCTTCCAATGGGGAAATATCTCTGGAACAATATGAAAAAGAAATAACAACTGATACGCTTATTACATGTATTCCCCATGTGAATTATTACAACGGATATAAACAAAACGTTAGAGAGATTGCTGAGATTGCGCATAGAAAAGGCTCGCTTTTATTCGTCGATGCTTACCAATCAGCAGGACATATTCCGATTGATGTGAAAGAGATGGAGATTGATATATTAGCAACGGGAACTCGTAAATACATGTTAGGTATTCCCGGCGTAGCGTTTTTGTATATAAAAAAGAACTAGCAGAGCAATTGAAACCAAGAGTTACTGGATGGCGTGGACAAGAGCAAGCATCTTCTTTTGACATTTATAATCCTGTTTTTGCAATGGGGGCTCGTCGATTTGAAACAGGTACACCTTCTTTTATAAGTATATATGCGGCTTATGAGGCACTAAAATTGTTACTTGAGGTTGGGATAAGTAATATTGAAACCTATTTAAAAGAGCTAACCCAATTCACCATACATTATGGACAAGAAAAAGGATTGCATCTCATTGGACCACAATCTATTGATAATAGGACGAGTTTGATGTCTTTTCATGTTGAAAATGCATCAAAAGTGGAAGCGATGTTAAGAGATAAAAATATTATTGTTTCTGCAAGAAAAGATGTTATAAGAATTGCCCCTCATTTCTATACCCTTAAAAATGAAATAAAATGTGCAATAGATGAACTTGTAATCTTAAAAAATAGGGGTTAAACAAATATTTACTCCAGAAAGCCTGAATTGCGGACCCACACAATACATAACGATCTTCAGCAAACGGGCGCTTTAATGGAGCAACGAAAAAGCCTAATTTCTCAATTTTAATGAGAAATTGGGCTTTTTATATTTACTTATAGTGCAAAATAGCGCTTAAAATAGGTGCAAAATAACTCCTAAAGTGACACCCTTATTTTACTGGTTCTTAAATTAGGAGTCAAAACTTAGAAGTTATGATTCTTTTTATAAGAATTATAACTTTTAAAAATGTAAAAGAATCCATTATTTAACTTTTTATGTTCTTTTCATTCTAGAAGAACTAAAAAATCCGATTTCTAAAGAATTCAGAAATCAGATTTTTATTGATAAGATTTATTCATAATTATTTGACTGATAATAAAAGTAAGCCTATGATCTATTTTTACACGTATCTCGGCTGAACCCCGAAACTGTTCATGCTTTATATAAAAGAAACCGAAGTCTTGGCTCAGACTTCGGTTTTTCAACGTACAATGAATTACAGCAATTACTCACAATTGCATAAGATTCAGATATACTCAACTTCATCTTTTTATCTCTTAAGAAACTTTGCAACAGAACCGATAAATTATTAAATTTATATTCGTAGCTTCTTATATCATAGTAAATACATACTATGCATTTTATCTTTTAAAATCAACACAAAATAACTCCTAAAGTGACAAATTATAGGGGATGTACCTCTCAATGACCAAAAACGGTCGTTTCTGGTTCTTTTTCAACGTTTCAAAATTTGTATTGAAAATAGTAAGTTATAGAAGTATCATATACATATTCAAACATTTGAAGATGTATATGATGATTTTGGGTTTTTAATTAAAAATAAGTACTAGAGGTGTTTTAATGGGAAATGAAATGCAACAATTTAAAGCTGATTTTTTAAAGCCTTATCACATCCTCTGCGAATAGGTATTCTAGAACTATTGTCAGAGGGTGAAAGAAGTGTAAATGAAATTCAAACCATCCTTAACAAGGAAGGTTCAGCTGTTTCTCAACAATTAAGTGTACTACGTTCAAAAAACATTGTTGTTGGTACTAAAGATGGAAAACGAGTTTTATATTCTCTACGAGACCCTATGATTGTGGATTTACTGGTAGTTGCACGGAAAATTTTTAACAACCATTTAATCGACACGATTTCAATGTTAGAAGAACTAGATGAAACAGAACGTGAAACGATAGTTAAGGAGGGTTAAGTTGAGCATTGAAGTTAAGAAAAAGATATCATTCAACATGGAATGGAAGTATTTCGCTCAATAGGAGCTCATCACGTTTGTAATGTTTGTATTAAAAGTGGAAATTCTTGTTGTTTTTCATGCCAGCATTTACAGGATGGAGTTGGATGTCAAAAGAGAAATACAGCTTGTACAGCTTGGTTATGCGGAATTCAAAGTTTTTTATTTGATCAAATAGGGGTACTGGACGAATGGAATAGTTTCTGGAGTGAAATTCCAGGACAAATGTTTCGTAGAGATAGTACCCCAGATAACGTAAGAATTAAATCGTTTATAGATATGAAAAAGCTAGATAGTCGAGGTGGATTACTTCTAGTAGAAAGGTTAAATTCCTACATACAAGAAGGAGGAGATATAGGTAAATTAGAACGTCATTTAAGCAAAACGTATAACTAATATTAGATTGATGCTCTCTTATAAAGAGATAAAAAGCGTCTGTATAAGAGTATGAGAAATGCATTTGTAACTCAAATTTATCAAAAGAAAATATTCTTTCAGAAGAAGTAAGATATATTAAAAATAGAAAAGAAGGTTTTGTAATGAAAGGGTTATTTACGGGAAGATTTGAAGGATATTCATTGGGACATTTTCAAAAGGATCTTCTTTCAGGAATGATTGTTGGAGTTGTTGCGATTCCGCTTGCTATGTCTTTTGCTATAGCCTCTGGTGTTAAGCCAGAGTATGGGATTTATACAACATGTATTGCCGGGATACTTATTTCGCTATTTGGTGGTTCAAAGTACCAAATTGGAGGGCCTACAGGTGCTTTTGTTCCGATTCTTTTAGGGATTGTAATTACCTATGGATATGAAAATTTACTACTTGCTGGTTTATTAGCTGGAATTATCTTATGCCTTATGGGAATTTTTAAACTAGGATCTTTAATTAAATTTATTCCACGTCCTGTAACAATTGGCTTTACGTCAGGTATTGCCGTCAGTATCTTTACGGGACAAATTGCTAGTTTTTTAGGTTTAACAGGTATAAAAAAGCATGAGGAATTTATAGCGAATCTGAAGGAAATCTTTACTCATATCGGTACTACTAATTCTTACAGTGTCATAATTGCTTTGATTTGCTTTTTTGTTATACTCATAACACCAAAAATTTTTCCAAAAGTACCAGGTTCATTAGTAGGTGTTGTTATTTCAACTTTAATTGCAACTGTATTTTTCTCAGGTCATGTGCCTACTATTGGTACAGCATATGGTACGATTCCAAATACACTTCCTCAGTTTGGTATACCAGAAATCACATTAGAGCGTATAAAACAGTTAATTGGCCCTGCATTTGTTATTGCAATGTTGGGTGGTATTGAATCTCTTTTATCCGCTGTCGTGGCAGATGGTATGACAAATAGTAAACACAACAGTAACAAAGAGCTTATTGGCCAAGGAATTGCCAATATTGTTGCACCGTTATTTGGAGGAATTCCGGCAACTGGAGCAATTGCCCGCACAGCAACCAATATTAAGAGTGGAGCTGTATCTCCGATGTCGGGTGTTATTCATGGGGGATTTGTGTTATTCACGCTTCTATTGTTAGCTCCATATGCTTCACATATTCCGCTTGCTAGCATGGCTCCTATTTTAATGGTAGTAGCTTGGAACATGAGTGAGCAAAAACATTTTGTTCACATACTTAAAATGAAGACAGGAGACTCTCTTGTATTACTGGTAACATTTTTGCTCACTGTATTTACTAGTTTGACAACAGCTGTGGAAATCGGTCTTATTTTAGCTATTATTTTATTTACAAAACGTATGAGTAATATGCTTGTCATATCTAAAGTGCTTCCTGATCATACAAAAAAGAATGAAAAATTGCTACCACATGTGGTAAATAAAGCTCATGATTGCCCACAAATTAGTATTTACACAATAGAAGGTCCATTATTCTTTGGAGCTGCCCAAACATTTGAACAAAATATTTTAGCGACCATTCATTATAAACCCAGAGTTTTAATTTTACGTATGGGAAAAGTTCCTTTTATCGATACAACAGGAGAGTCTTACTTTAGGAATATTGTTCAGCATTTTAAAAAACAAGGTGGCGTACTTCTCATTTCAGGAATTCAATCAGAGCTAAAAGCAACTCTAGATAAGAATGGATTGTACGCTGAGATTGGGGAAGAAAACTTTTTGACCATACCGGGGAAGCAATTAACTGTGCTTTAGAACATTTGAGTACAAAAAAATGTATAGGGTGTAAGCATTTCGCTTTTCATGAATGTACCGGGCTTTCTCAGCAATCCCAGGAAGGGAATACAATAAATAATAAAGCAAACGCATTAGATGTTTAAAAAATTGACTCAACATACAAAGTTTGTTTGATTTCTAAGAAGAAATTCATTATAAATCATGAATATAAAGGAGAATGAACAATGTCTGAATTTAAAGATCAAGTATTAAATATTTTAGAAGAAGTATGTGAAAATGATATCGTAAAAGATAACCCAGATGTGCAATTATTTGAAGAAGGGATTCTAGATTCTTTTGGTACAGTATCCTTATTAGTAGAATTTCAAGAACGTTTAGACATTGAAGTCTCTATTTCTGATTTCGATCGTGATGAATGGGCGACACCAAACATGATTATTAAAAAATTGAAAGATATGCAATAAAATAGATGTTTGAGAAACAAATAAGAAAAACAATTACAACTTAGTAATTGTTTTTCTTACGAAGTTGTAAAAAGGAAATTGAAAATAATGCTTATATATTAGAATGAATGATAACGAGTGGAGGAAATAAAAATATGTCTAATTTACCAAATTGCCCAAAATGTAATTCAGAATACACTTACGAGGATGGGAATCTTTTTGTTTGTCCAGAATGTGCTCATGAGTGGACTTTAGAATCAGAAACTGAAAATAGTGAAGATACAAAGGTAATCAAAGATGCAAATGGAAATGTTTTAAACGATGGTGATTCTGTAACAGTAATTAAAGACCTCAAAGTAAAAGGAACTTCATCAGTCGTAAAAATAGGTACAAAAGTAAAAAGTATCCGTTTAGTTGATGGAGATCATGATATTGATTGCAAAATTGATGGTTTTGGAGCCATGAAATTAAAATCTGAATTTGTTAAAAAGGTATAAATGCGATTTTAATGCAACAGAGTTAATTTGATCTAATTGTTTAAAGCCAATGAATGTACAGCATTTTTAAGGGGGAAATTAAACAACTTTTAAAATAGAAAGACCTCATTCATGATAAGTATCCTTGAATGAGGTCTTTCTATTTTTTTGAAAAATGATGCTGTAAATATACTATGAAACATAAGAAGCGAAATTCCTTAACGTGAGTTTTATGTCATTTTGTTGGCGGGATCCCATCACTATCAAGCTAAGCTTATGCAAAGTCAATTTTAGGCGAGATTATTTCTTTTTCTAAAGGCTACATGTAGGGAGTTTAAAGATTTGCATACGAAATAAACCCTAACAGGTTTCATTTTTTGATTTAAGCCGCTTGATTTTCAGACATGGTACAATTGTAAACGACACCTAATATATCAAAGACCGTTTTTTCTCATATCGATGAGATTTCCGCCCGTTTTGCTGTAGGAGATTGAACAGGCGAAGTAACACCTTTGATAGCTCTTGGCTGTTTTTTTGTATAGTTTGGAATAGAAGAAGAAAATAGTCTTTAATCATATATATGGCTTTATACTCACTAAGCTCTCGTTTTTTCTTCATGAGGAGCAATTGGCGCATTTGAAACATGATAGAAGAACAGAGTAGAATGGCAATCAATTGACCATATAAATGGCACTCCAATCGTTCTGGTTTTATCTTTTTACAATGATGAATTTGAAAGAATGACTTCCACGTTTTAAATAAAATTTCGATTTGCCAACGCAAAGAATACCAGTCATGTACCTGTCCCATCGGGACAATATCTGTAGGGGTGTTTGTCATATATACATTGATACCACTGAGTCGTTTACTACGAGGAGAATACTTCATTCCTTTCTTTTTTTCTCTTACAGCTTGATCTTGTAATCGTTTTTGTTGCTGTTGTTTTGTTAAACGATGAACAATTACACGAGCTGGCACTTTATCAATCATTCCTACATAAGCATCAGCTATTTCACATGTTTGTCCTGGTTGAAGGGAGTTCATTAACGTCTCCATATCTATCTGTATATACTCTGTACCTTTCTTAATTCTTCCATCTTGAAAATAATCAGGGTTAGGATTTTTTGATAAATACGTGTATTCGACTTGATACGAGAGATATAGTAGGCCTCTTTATCTTGTATATATTGAAGGTCTTTTAAATGAGAATAACCTAAATCTCGGATACATAAATCATTCGCTGTCACAGTTGGGGCACACAGAGAGCCGTAAGTGCGATCATGTTGTTTACCTGGACCTGTATGAATATGTAGGAACTGTCCACTTAACAAATCATACTCAAGTTGAATTTTTATCCCAGCTGTATGGCTGCATCCTCCTGCACCTGGATAAACCGATGAAAATACATCCGGGAGTTGAAATGCAGTTGAATCTAAAATACGAATACGCTTGAAAACAGAAGTGTATGGAGAAGAAATCGGCATAGATGCGGCCAATTTTTTGCTTAGTAGTTCGGCTAGTAGGTGTTGTAAAAGTAGGACGGCCGCCTTATTAAACCGTTGATTCAGTCCCTCAGGACTGATGAGTACTTCTGTTGATGCTTCTAAACAGCTAGATAACTGAGTTAAAGAAGTCATAGCTACATTTTGGCTCACCCATACACATAAAGCTACTAAATCTTTTGCTTGGTACTTACTGGTTCGTTGTACAAAACCAACATTTCTAGCAAGATCCCGTAAGGTATTTGGAGATAAAAAACTTTGAATCTCTTGAGCAAATAGTTGTAATTCGTCAGACACAGAAACAGACATAAAAAACGCCATCCTTTCCTACGATTCTATAGAAAGAATAGCGTATTTTTTCATTTAAAGTATTATATTATGATGACATTTTATTCGACCTTTCCTGAGATTGAATATTGGTTCTAACAAACAGTCCAGTGTATAAGAGGAATGTCCCCATTATTGCAATGATACCAATGTAAACGGACATCATCGTAGGAACCAAAAATGCACCAATGATAATAGTCATTCTTGCAGTTAGATCCGCGCCAATATATGCTAGACCTGCAAAAGCTGAATACGATCCTCTTTTATCAGCCGGAATCATATTAGCTTGTTCTGCATTTCTGATTGGGGAGTAGACAAGTTCACCAACAGTGGCAATAAAATTAAAAATAATCAGTACGTACCAAGTGTTTGCAGATGTTACTGTCACATAGCCTACACCATAGAGCACAAGACCTAAAAGTAACGCTTTTTTCCACTTAGACGATCTGTAAATTTATTTACAATAAACGTTAAACATACTACTAAAAGCATATTTTGTATGTTAAGAATACTTAGCATCCTCACTCCTACTATTTCAAAGTTCCCAATGCTTATTGGATTGAATGTTTCTGAAAGTCGTACACCAATATAACTGTTTAAAGAAAACTCTGCCGCAAATATGCAGGTAGACCCTATTACAACTCTTAAAAATGCTCTATCTTGAATAGCAACTTTATAGTTTTGAATTAGATCAAGTACTATATTTCCATGCCTTTTTCTAAGCACTCTTTAACTTCTGCAACTAGCCAAATTTTATAAGCAATCGGTAATGTAGCAGAAACAAAAGTCAGTAATATAAACAACTCTTTTTGGTGATTAATGTATAAAAAACCACCTAATGCTGCACCAATTGCCATAGAAAGATTCATAAGCCAATAGTCAATTGTATAAACAGCCTTTCGATTTTCTGGTGTAGTTGAGTCTATGATGATAGCTTGTATGGATGGGCGCCCAAGACTGCTAGATATTATAAAACCTACATAAGCAATTGCAAATAACCAAATCATCTTATCTGTAGGATATAAGCTTAAAGTCATGAATAAAAACATCAAAGTACTAGAAAAGAAGTTAACAATAAGATTTTCTTTCGTTGAAAGCGATCTGAAATGTAACCTCCAATTAAATTTGAAAAAAACTTAAAATAACCGTTAAGATTAAAAATAACCCGGCCCATACTTTATTTATTTCTTGAGCAAAAAACAATGCCATGAAAGGCATTACTGCTGATGTAACAGCACGATTAAAAAACGATGTAATTAAGCGTACTTTTATATTTTGCTCAAAGTCTTTCCAATTCATCGTATCTCCTCCTTTTGTCTAATGTTATATTAAACTAGACTTATCAAACTAAAAATGGACATATTCAGAAAAACATGTCTACTTATAAAAGGAGATAGGAAAATGGATAAAAATTTACTGAATCTATGGCTATCATTTTCTTCAGGAAATATAAAAATACAAGACCTAGCAGATTTTTTAAATTTAAGTACAAAGCAAACAGTACGTTACTTACATAAATGGATGGATGAAGGTTGGCTGACTTTCACTTCTGGAAAAGGCAGAGGAAATTCCTCCTCTCTTCAATGGTTGAAAAATATAGAACAAATCTATGAGTCACAAGTAATGGAAATTATGGATCAACAGCCTGTTGAAAAAAGCAGTAAATATTTACTATATAATTGGTCTCCAAACAGTAAACTACGCTTGATGACTAAGTTTCATTCAAAATTTGGCTATATACATAATTCGGATGATAAATTAATTATTCCTAGAAGAAAGCCCTTTTTAACAACACAACCGCTCGAGGCTGCCGATGTACATAGTGCACATATTGTCGCGAACGTTTTCAATCGACTTGTTTATATGGATGAAAAGGGGAACATATTCCCTGAAATAGCTCACAGTTGGGATTTAACTCAATCTAAGCTTAGACTATATTTAAAAAAGTCTATAAAATTTCATGATGGATCCATCTTAACAGCGGCTGACGTGAAACTATGTCTCTCAAAACTACGTAGTCATAAATATTATAAAGACTTATGGGCACCCATAGAAAAAATAGAGATTGTATCACCATTAATTATTGATATACATTATCCAGATAGTTGTAGTTATTGTTTACAAATGTTATGCATGATAAATACAAGCATTTATAAAGAAAATAACGGCCAAATCATAGGAACCGGTGGTTTTTATATAGGAGAGAATAACCTGGAGAAAACATCATTGATAGCATTTCATGATTATTTTCAAGAAAGACCTTTGCTAGATACAGTAGAATTCATTCAGGTCCCTCTAGAATTTGATACTATTTATCAATCTTCCAAACACCATAAAAGTAATTCTACCTTTCAAGTAGAAAGGAATTCAGGTTTCGGTGTTATAATTATGAATGCTTGGCGTAATTCGTCAATTCAACACATAGATGTTCGTAATTACTTACATTCTATTATCGCTAACAATATGAATCATATTCATGAATATGATTCTCAAAAATCCCAAATATTAAAAGCTGTTTGAAAGACATAGATCATCAAGTCAATATTCCAAAAGAAAACGTCCCGAATTTAAAGAACCACTTATTATAAAAGCTACTCAGTATACAGAAGCGACAACAAAATGGTTAATGAATATCTTAGAAAAAGAAAATATACCTTTTCAAGTTAAATGGGTTCCATTTGAAAACTATCTTAGGGATGAAAAACTTAATGAACAAGTCGATCTCTTTATTCATGGTGAAGTATTCGAGATGAATCAAGAGATATCATTTTATTATTTTTTAACAGCTAGATATTCACCATTGGCTAAGGTTTTAAAAACAAGTAAATCACTAAAAAACACCTTTCTAAATACAAACATACACATTTTGAGGAGTGGGCTTCATTAAATAAGAATCTTGAAAAAGAACTGATAGAATCCTCTATTATGATTCCCTTATACTATGATACACGTCAAATTCCTTTTTCATCAGATTTAACGAATATTAAGATGAAATATTTTGGATATGTGGATTTTTCTCAACTTTGGATAAGACCTTTAATTTAAAATTCACAAGAAACCTAATCCACTTGTAATAATTATCACCCTATTTAATTTCCCTGATGCCAAAGGTAAAATCGTATTCCACGATTTTACCTTTTTATTATAAATTTTTTAGGAGTACGGATACATCGCTATCAGGTCAACTAAACTAGTATCTTAGAGTCATCAACTTAAACAATAAATAACACCATGTCCATTTTGTTAATATTTTGAAGTACTCACAAAACAAAATTATTATCTCTCCACAGTTATCTATGAGAAGTTAGCTCGTTTTTTCGTTTTGGGGAACCATCGATTTCTAAGCTTGATGACGATGTGGCGAGACTCCTTAATATAACACCAATTATCAGTAGTCGTATCTAGAAACCTAAAAAGTCCATTTAGAAGATCTAAAGGGACTTTTCACTCATATAATCCTATCTATAGTTAAACAAATAAGATTGAATAAATTTAATTTTTCTTGTTTTATCTAATAAATTGTTTAGGCATTTCTTTAACGTGCTTATCATCATCACGCCAATCATAGGTTTCTTTCTGTGAAATATCTAAAGTTTGATCTCCAATTCTAACAATATTTTTATTTACCCATTCAATATATGGATCCGTATCTGGATAGTTCCAATATATATTTTTCTCTGAATCTGTATCAAGGTTAACTAATTCACCCCTAACAGCATCCGCACTTAATGATCCTGCATTATGAAAATAAGTCTTAATGAGATATTTTCCATCTGGAGATTTCACTGTTCGAATTAATTCACCTTTTGGAACACCTTGCAAACTAAAAAAATTCCAATATCCAAATCCAATTATAATTACTAACATAGTAAGTATAGTTATTAATACTTTTCTTTTTGTTTTTTAATTTTACCTTTTGTATTTATAATACTCACTCATTCAACTCCAGTCCATAGAATATAAACCATATTATACCATTAAATAAATGGTATAATATACCCAAAAATAAAAATCCTACCTTAATAGTTTTTATAAAAAGGGCATATTTCACATAATTCTCGTTATCAGTAGTTAATAATGAATAGAATTTTCATTCTGGGGGTACTATCAAATTTTAGCTTGATGGGCATGTGGCGGGATCCCTAATATCCATTCAGTTTGCGGGTGGTATCAGCTAGGCTAGTACTATCCCTACATAAAAAGCTGTATCTAAAAGATCGTTAAAAATGACCTTTTAGATACAGCTTCTTGTTTTAGTTTTATAAGTGGCTCTAAAAAGAAGGAATCGTTGCCGTACCCATCGCCATCAAGTTAAGAAAAACGAGATACCCCCAAATCGAAAAAAATGAGGGTATCTTGTTTTATATATCCAGCTCAATTTCTTTGTTCATACAACAAAACTTGTACCTCTTCCCACTGTTACATGAACAACTCTCATAAATATTTGCTGGCCTTGAGCAATCTTTGATTGCTTTTTTAAATCCGTCACATCTTCGTTGAATTCTAGTCCAACTATGTAGTAAAAATTGTATGCCTCACAAATCGCAGCCACTTTCTCTGCTCTTGCTTTAGACGAAACCTTTACGATGATAGGACGTTCTTTAGAACCTAGTGGATACATGTCTGCTTCCCTCTTTCCTTTTTCTTTCTATTGTATAAAATTTAAGAAAAAGCGGAGGGATATTTATGAAAAAACTATCTAGTTCTCAAGTGTTTCGACTGCTTTCAGAGGAATTACAACGCGTCTTTTCACCACAAGCATTAACAGAGCTTGCCAAACAAACTCAGTTTGTTCAACGTAACAGTAAATTCAGGGCACAAGATTTATCTGCCTTATGTATTGGGATGGGACAAGACATTGCGAGTTATTCTCTGGCTAGACTATGTGGAAATTTGGAATCAGAAACCGGCGTCCTGATGAGTCCAGAAGGACTAAATCTAAGGTTGAATGCACAAGCAGTGGAATTTTTACGCTCTTTATTCTCACAGTTATTACAAAAACAATTGTTATCCATGACATCTCTCTATTCCTCTTTTTCAGCATATTTTCGTCGTATTCGGATTTTAGATGCCACCACGTTTCAAGTCTCGGATCAACTTGCGACGGCTTATCCTGGTTCAGGAGGAAGTGGAAAGGCTTCTGGCGTAAAAATACAGTTAGAATACGATTTGCTGAGTGGGCAATTTTTACATGTTGAAGTGGGGCCAGGTAAACAAAATGATGTGAATTATGGGAAAGAGATTCAACATACTGTTGATTTACAAGATTTATGCATACGAGATTTAGGGTATTTTAGTTTAATTGATTTAGATGCAATCCAACAAAAAGGGGCGTACTATTTATCTCGATTAAAAATGAACACCAAAATATTTCAAAAAAATGAGCATGTTCTTACCTTTAAAAACGGATCCATTAAGAAAAAATATCAATACACAATGATTGACTTAGAAGCCATCATGAATCAGTTACAGCCGGGTGAATGTTATGAAATTCCTGTTGTTTATATCGGTCGGAGTTATGGACTTCCAGCACGAGCCGTGATTTACAGACTAACCCCTGAGCAAGAAGCACAACGTAGAAAAGATCGTGCATACAAAGAGAAAAAGAAGAATATGACTTTTAGCGATCGAACCAAAAAACTGCAAGGAATCAATGTGTACGTTACCAATATTCCATCGGAATATGTCTCAAAAGAAGCCATTCATGAATTCTACTCCCTTCGTTGGCAAATCGAAATCATTTTTAAAACATGGAAATCTATTTTTCATATTCATCACAATACAAATGTAAAAAAGGAACGGTTAGAGTGTCATATCTATGGAAAGTTAATTGCGCTCTTATTATCCTCTACTGTGATGTTTCAAATGAGGCAATTATTACTGGTCAAGAAACAAAAAGAGTTAAGTGAATGGAAAGCCATGTATATGATTCACGATTACTTTCGAACATTATATCGCCATATACAACTTCAATCGATCCAGTTAACAAAAAGTTTTCTTCGCTTGTTCCATTTACTTGATAAAAATGGACGGAAATCGCATCGATATCGAAAGAAAACGGTGTTTGATATTTTAGGTATTGCATACGAACAACATCTATCCAAGTAAGAAATGATATATTTTAAAAAATCTAGCCCGTAAGGGTTATTTATCATGCAGTTTTTTTCGATTTTTTATTTTTTCAGGGAGTAACAAGCAATTTTATAAATATACCTGTATTTATTTCTCGTTAACTTGATGGCGATGTTGCCGTACCCCTCTTTGTCAATGGCACGATATAAATAACACCATTTTCCTTTGACTTTAATATAGGTTTCATCCAAACGCCAAGATAACTGTGCCGTTTTGTTTTTCTTTTTCCAAATCTGATACATCAGATTGCCATATTCATGTACCCAGCGCATAATCGTTGTGGGATGAACTGAAATACCGCGTTCCTTCAGAATTTCAGACACATCACGATAGCTTAGAGAAAAACGAAAATAGTAGCCAACGGCTACTAAAATGATATCTTTCTTAAACTGTTTTCCTTTAAAATATCTCATCTTGTCGTGCTCCTACTCATTTTTTCTAAAATGTAACGTGGTTTAGAGAACTTTGCAACAGAACCCTTGTTTTTAACTCTCTACAGCTTTTTATGATATCTATATGAATAAATTGATCTATAGAATAATATCTATAACCTGTTTTTTCATCAATATATTTTGGGGTAAGAATCCCCATTTTATGATAATATCTTAACGCTTTTATGGTAATGTCCTTTATTTTAGCAACTTCCCCAATAGAAAATAAGTCTTTCACCCTAATCACTTCCTTTATATTTTTTCTTACATTATCGTTGACTCTCCCTTTAGGGAGACCTTACTATAATAATAAGTTATTTACAATAAAATACGAAATTAAAATTTACTTATATAAAAGGGAGTTTGTAAATATGAATAAGGTAATATATAGAAATCTAGTTAAAGAAGATTATGAGTCTATTAAAAAATTGATTGGCGAAGCATTTGGCTTCAATGAAATTATTAAGGATAAAAAATTTTCAGATTCAATATTAAACATCTACCTACAAAGTTGTATTTTAGGAAGTTCGTTTAGCAAAGTAGCAGAAAGAAACAATAAAATTATTGGTGTTATTTTGGGCGATGCAAAAAAGACAAAAATCGTTTAAAGAAAGCTCATAATAATTTAAGCTTTGCCTATACCATGCTTAAAGTGCTCATGGCTAATAAGGAGAATAAAAAATTCATAAAAGAATTCGTAAAGGTTCAAGACACATATAAAGAACTTATACAAGGAAAAGAAGATGAATTTCAAGGTTGTATACAATTATTCATTGTATCGGGGGAATCCAGAAGTCTAGGAGTTGGGAAGGCTCTAATGAATCATTTGTTTAATTATATGAAAAGTATGGATGTGAAGTCTTTATATTTATATACAGATACTAGATGTAACTATGGATTTTATGACAGTCAAAACTTTGAACGTATAAATGAAAAAGAAATTAATTTAGATTCAATGGAAGCAAAACTTAATGTATTTTTATACTGTTATGATTTTTAACTAATAGTAAAAAACCGTATCCCTTATTTGTGATACGGTTCTCCGCTCTTTACTAACTAGAAAATAGTCATCTTGAGCATTATCGTAATCAAACCAATAGGTTATTCGCTTTATATCTTTATGATTAGGTTGAACCTCTATTTTCTTAATTATCGCTCTCAGTAAAGACTTATTCTGCTTATAAAACAAATCATAAATAGGAAAGTTAGGGAAGTGGTTTATCTAGAAAAGCAAATACCTTTCTAGAAAATAAAGCAAAAACTACAATAAATATACCACATGCTAACATACAAAGTTTTCTACACAATGACATAACTAGTTCTCCAGATAGGATCTTTTGCTACTGCCTTACACTACGATTCAGTTACTGCGGTACTGATAATCCAAAAAAGATAATACGTTTTTTGAATTCCCATTACCCTAGCATATTAGCACAAATGGTATTACAGTTGTCTGCACGTTTAACATGTTCATATATTTAGAATTTTCTCACCTGATAATTCATTATTAAATTTCCTTCTCATTGTATATAACCTTATATAAGGTGAAGGTTTTATCAGTAAACATTGCTTTTTTATCACAATTAAAGGGCAGCTGAATTATTAAAAAGATATGGCCTTCCAGCTGTTAAAGCTGCGTATCACTTGGGTTTACGTATGTATCAAAGAGGTGTATCAACTAATCAATTAATTAATGCAATTACAAAGGAGAAAAAATATTATGATTCGGAATTTAAACTACTCAGCATTGAAATGCCGAGATTCCTACGAACACTAGTGTAACCACCGGTTATTGTACGTGATTAAAGCTGTAGAAAAAAGGAGAAAACAACATGGAATGGGTTCATGAATTATTTCAGCAATACGGCTACTATGTAGTACTTGTTGGAACACTGTTAGAATATATTGCATTTCCGTTTCCGGGGAGCCGACGTTAGTGTATGCGGGTTATTTGGCACATATAGGAGAATTACAATTATCAATTTTAATTATCTCATCATTTATGGGAACGAGTATTGGGATGACAATTCAGTACTTTGTAGGAAATAAACTTGGTATGCCTTTTGTACAGAAATATGGAAAATATGTATTTTTAACACAAAGAAAAATTGATTTAACGAGAATGTGGTTTGATAAATATGGATATTTCCTTATCTTTATTGGATTCTTCATCCCAGGCGTACGTCATTTTACGGGATATTTTGCAGGGATTATTAATTTACCGTTCCGCCGCTTTGCCATAACGATCTACTCCGGTGCTCTATTCTGGGTATCTTTCTTCTTAATCGGTGGCTATTGGTTAGGAGGAAACTTACATGATATATTTGGGATGCTTGGACAGCACATTGGGAAAATTATCTTCGGAGTGATTATCATTGTAGCCATTACGTTAGGTATTCGTTTTCGTAAAAAATTAAAGCGTGTGTTTGTACAAAGTATAAGTTAATACGAAATTCATTCTGTTCAAAATCAAAAAGAGTCACTCACTAATAAATTCTGTAATTCGTTATACGCCGAAAAGACGGAGTCTGATTGAAGACTTCGTCTTTGTTTGTATATGGCATGAAGCGTTTCGATTCCTTTTATCGTACGTGTGGCATGACGAAGACCTTGAAATCCTAAGGAATGAGCGAAACGGCGCTTCACGTGTCGATGATCTTGCTCAATGAGATTATTGAGATATTTTGTTGTACGACGAAAGGTATTTTTGTAAAAGTCTATCCTCTTTAATTTTTTAAATGCGCAAATTAAAGAAGGTGCCTTATCTGTAGTCAGAACCGTTGGTTCTCCATAAGTTCGAACCAATCTTTTCATAAAAGAATATGCCGCTTGTGTATCTCTCTTTTTACGCAGTTGAATATCAAGCGTTTGCCCCTCTTTGTCAATGGCACGATATAAATAATACCATTTTCCTTTGACTTTAATATAGGTTTCATCCAAACGCCAAGATAACTGTACCGTTTTGTATTTCTTTTTCAAAATCTGATACATCAGATTGCCATATTCATGTACCCAGCGCATAATCGTTGTGGGATGAACTGAAATACCACGTTCCTTCAGAATTTCAGACACATCACGATAGCTTAGAGAAAAACGACAATAGTAGCCAACGGCTACTAAAATGATATCTTTCTTAAACTGTTTTCCTTTAAAATATCTCATCTTGTCGTGCTCCTACTCATTTTTTCTAAAATGTAACGGGGTTTAGAGAACTTTGCAACAGAACCAGTGAACCTATTTCTTTATTTCCTTATGCAATATTGCATGAAAAACCGTATGAAAAATCTATTATAATTTATCTTGAAGTTCCTAACATGCTTCATCATGTGTGCTAATACCAAATTGGTTATACCCTAACTGGAAACAAACATAGAAAAAGAGATCTGTTTAAAATAAACGGATCTCTTTTTTTAATAAATTTCATATATCACATGGACCATTCGTATAAATTGTATGGAGGCTAGGTTGTACCCATGATACTACTTAAGATAACTAGATTATAAATAAATTGTTTATTTATAGGGGTTTTGGCGAGGACAAGGAATCTCTTTCTAACATCACGAATGCTATAACGCGAGGTGATGGTGATATGGCTATTGAAGCAGGAAGCTCTCAGCTAGTGTATATTAGCAAGGACGTAGCGATGATGCTCAAGGTTCAAGAGTCAACTTTATGGAAGTACTGCATCATGCTAGAGGAAGCCGGATACCCATTCCATAAGAATGAGCATGGCCACAGGGGATTTCTAGATCAAGATGTTATCACGCTGAGACGGTTAATTGAGATTAAATCACATCCTGATATGACATTAAAACAGGCTTGTAACGCAGTAATGATATGGATAAAAGAGAAAGATGTATCAGAGGATGACACAAACGTTATAACAGAAGCCGAACAACATAACGAACGATATAATGAACTGAAAGAAATGATTCAGCAGCAAAACCATTTGCTAGAGAAACTGACACATAAATTAGATGCACAACAGCGATATATTAATGAAAAGTTAGAAAAACGCGATCAGCAGTTAATGAGTGTGATAAGAGAAATACAAGAAGAAAAGAAAATATTATTAGAGACAGCAGCAACAAAGAAGAAACCATGGTGGAAATTATGGTAAATAGCTTTTTCTAAAAAGCTATTTTGTAATGTACCAAATATCTTTTGAACTACCCGTCACATAATTCTCTTATGAGCTGTTTAAAATTGGGGATTGTTTCACGGAAATGGTGAGTAAAGAGGAACTTTCACAAATTCATGTATACGCGAAGGGTTAGAAAGGACAGGTATCAGTTAAGATATACTTTACCAATGCATACGAAAAAATAACCACCCTGAAATACTGTACACACAGAAGAGGGATTTGCATACAAATCGATTTATCTTGTACAATAATACTAAGAAAAGAAACGACAGGGAGAGGAAATCCATGTCCAATAAGTTAGTAAATTTACGAATTGATTTTGCGTTTAAGCAATTATTTGGTACAAAAGGAAGCGAAGATATTCTCACGGGCTTTCTTAATGCCATATTAGAAGAATCTTTAGATGTGCCGATTGTATCTTTACAATTGGAAGACCCACATCTCCACAAAGCATATGAAGACGATAAATTGTCCATTTTAGATTTACTCGCAACCCTTGATAATGGGACACAAATAAATGTAGAGATACAGCTTCGCAATACGCATGATATGATTAAACGTTCCCTCTATTATTGGTCTAAATTATATACTTCTCAAATGCAAGAAGGCATGCCGTATCGTTCGCTTCGAAAAACAATAACCATCAACCTATTAGATTTCAAGTTGTTTTCTAATGAAGAAGCATTTCATACAACAGGGAAACTCTGGAATATAAGGACACATCAAGTGTTGAGTGATGATATGGAAATCCATTTTGTAGAAATCCCAAAGTTAGTTAAACAGTGGCGCGAAGAAAAAGTGAACCCATGGGAAAGTGCATTTGTTCGTTGGATGTTATTATTACCGGCACATGAAGATGAACATTTAACTCAAACACTGGAGGAGATTGCTATGAATCAAGACCCAATCTTACAAAAAGCGATGGATAAATGGGAAAATATGAGTCATGATTCTTCTTTCCGAACAGCTTATGAAGCTCGCGAGAAGTTACTTCTAGATGAACAAGCTAAATTAGCGCATGCTCGTGAAGAAGGTTTAGAAGAAGGTTTGGAAAAAGGAAAAATCCAATTAATTCGTGGTATGCATAAGAATGGTATGCCGTTAGAGGACATTGCGAAATTCACAAGTCTAAGTACAGAAGAAATCCGAAAGATATTATTATAATGATGGAATTATAAAAGCCTTTTATTGTTGAAGGATTCATAGAAAAAGCCATCCCATGAATCCAGTAACTACATCCAAAGAACCGCTCCTGTATCTATTCAGAAGCGGCTCTTTAGTTTTGGTGCAAAAACCCTTTCATACAATCGGACAGTTATGGGATACGAAAACACAACAAATCTTAAGTAATGACATTGAAATTCAT
>NZ_CP128161.1 GCF_030292155.1 Bacillus sp. DX3.1
TATTGAACTAGAAGTAATGTTAGAGGAAATGAAAGGCACACTTACAATGCTTCATGAATTGTCTATCGTTCTCGAAGTTTCTACCTTAAAAGAAGTTCTTATCATTCAAAAAGAATAACATAATGCAAGAAGTTAGTAATAACTAGCTTTTTTATGTTTATGTCGTAAAACGAAACATAAAGAATATATGCTTTAATGAGCAAAGTTAACTGTGAAGTTAGGGTGGAGGCTATGAACCTTTTCTTTCTATTTCAGAAAGAAGGGGGGGGAAGCCATGGACGTTTTTCTTGAGTTTCTGAAAGAAATAATAAAAGCTGTCGTTCGTGAAACGACAGCTCATTTATTCAAAAATAAATTTTTAGACAAACGAAAACCCACCCTTTCTTCCAGCCATCGCAAGCAGAAAAAGCGTGGGTTTCGTAAAACAAAATAAGTTTTAATAGCCACCACCCTGACGGTAGCAGTTATCTAAAGATGAGCACATGTTGATAGCATGTTGCTCTCTCTTTTGTTATTGTATGATTTTTTAAGCTGATATATACCTTAGTTTGTATTTATATTATAGCATGTCCAAAAAGATTTGCAATCAATGCATGACGCCAATGGTTTATCAATCGCTGTGTCTACTTAGATCCAATACAAATTATATATTATAATTATCTTTTAGGCATCTGATTATTAAGCGATTTATCGGAATATCCATTCACTTTATGTACAGTAACTCAACCTTGCTCTATAGAAGTTTATAATATGAATTCTTTTATTACTTAATAGTATCTTTTACATTACCAATCCGTATTTCGCCATCATGATAGTATTCAATAACATATCCTGTATCTGGTGAATATATCCATGTATCAAAACTTACAGCTGTAACATCATCTATTACTTGCAAAACTTGATGTAAATCTGTTTTGATTATTGGTAATGTTGCTTCATCCCAGATAATATATACCGTATTAGAATATGAGCCAAAACATTTGTACAGATATGATTTTATCTCATCAGTATTATATATATCACCATTTTTTGAATATTCGACCAATCAATTCTTCCCCAAAATGTAATAGGAAATGTATTTTCAAAACTATTCACTATCATTTTCCTCTGTGTATCTTCCAAAATATCAATATTTACACCTAACGCTTCAATACATTCTTCTAACAATGTTGCCATTTTATCACCCTATTTGTTTAAATTCTTTAAAAATCTTATATAAATATATATCTTATATATATTAAAAATATAAAGATAAAACTTATATAGAGCTAGTAAATATGATTCTATCCCTACTGTAACAAGGGATTTGAGCATCCTAAAGCGTAAAAAATCATAAACAGCAAAAACTAACAACATAACATTAGCCATTAGTAAGGGATAAAACCTACAAATAATCATAAACAAGATCACGTATTTCTACATAAAAAGTGAAACAAATTGATGCATTGTTAAATATATTTATTCAAGTGCTAAATTTCGAATTCATCCACTGTATGTCCACAATTTTATAAGATTTACTCACAAAATATTCACAATATAGGCTAACTAATCAACATAATTAGGATTTGTCACATTACTCACATAAATATTGATGATTTTTGATAGGTGAAGTACTAAAACCCATTTATTACAATAATAAATACATAATATTATTCACATTAGGTTCTATTTATCTACTTACCCACGATATTTAATGTTTTTCTTATGATTTTTTGTAGGTATTTGCATGCGTTTTAGATAAAAATAACGTGTTTATTTAAACATAGATGTGGAAAATTAGTTAATTGCAGTACAGTTTTGTATAGGAATGTATAAAAAAAGACTCTATTATGAATAGAATCGAGTAAATGTGTCTATTGGGAGAAATTAGTAGAGGGCTTTTATAGAATGGAACCAACACGAATAGCCCTCTATTTATAATTTTTTTCAAAAATAGAGAGCGGAGTATCGTTAATTTTTTTCCATTACCTCAAGTACCTGTTCGGTTGTTGTTACATGAATACCGGCGCGTATTAATTGTTCAAATGCACGCATAAATGTAATCAAATTGAACTCATCCGGTACTTCAATAACACGAAGCTTTTCTTTAGGTAATCGATCTATCTTTTCAATGAACAATTCGCGAACATCACTAGGGATAAAGCGGTCTTTATGTCCTCTTGCTTTTAAGAGTTCACGTATTTCTATTTCTAAAGCCATATAAGCGTTTAGGTTTGTACCTTGTTCATAGGCGTACTTTCTAAACAACGTTTCTTCTTGATACTTTAGATAGTTGCGGTGATACGATTCCTCTGTAACAGGTACAGCAAATTTGTAGTTTAGTAACTCATACGTTTTGCGGAATAGCTTTTTGATGTTTCGAAGAGAGTACATAGAGAATTGCAATCCGAAATCAAATACAGCCTGTTCTTTTTGTTCTTTTGGAACATGTTGTGTAATAAGAGGATAAATACCTTCTTTAGCCGCTGTATCAAGAATTTGATATTGTGATGTTTGATTTAATAATTTCTTCAGTGTATATACTAACTTGCTTGGATATTCTTCATTACGATCTATCATGTCACGTAAGCTATGAATTACGCTTCGAATTTGTCGATGGCATGTATATTTAAATACATGAATAAACTTGTTCATGTATTGTGTAAACTCACCAATATTCATCTCTTGTAGTACGGATTCGATAAAACGAGCTTTACGAGCATAAGTAAGCTTTGGTGTGAATGGATCGCGATACTGTACTTCGCCTGTTTCTTTTGTACATAAGAAATCCGTATGTAAGGATAGATATAGAGTCGTATATCTTTTTTTATTCTTAACCCCTTTTTGTAATTTGCAAATTTTGAATAGTGGAGTCCCTGTACATGGTAATGCAGTTGTTAATTCTGTTATAACTGCGCGTATTTGATGTGGGTATTTTTTATGTAAAAAGCGGTACATCCCACCAAAATGAGTTCTATTCCCTCTTTCATCTTGTTTGTCTAAGGAACGTTTTAATGTAGTTTCACTATGCTGTTGCATAGCAATATCTAAGAATAGCTTCTTAGATGCAACTGATAGCTCAAAGAAAGCTTTCGTAAATATCACTGGGCTAATATAAACATATGCATTGGCCTTTTCAGTTTCTTCATTCATAAAATGAGTTAATTTAATTGTATATCGGCCATCTAATTCATTTTCAATCGTAATAATGTTATGTATACTTAATTTCTTTAATGCAATATAGAATTGAGAATGCTGTATGTAAGCAAATTCTTCTTTATATAGTTTGTAATCTTCCCACATCATATGTATTGTTACATTTGGAATGACTCCATTCGTGTAACATTTTTTATGTAGATATAAGAAGACTTCCAAATCTGCGTTTGTAATGCCATATAATTTATGCTTTCTTCCCATTGTTTCCGAAATAGCAGATAGTGTACGACGTGAAAAAGATGGTTTAGCCTGTGCTACGAAGCCATCCACATCGGCAATACGCTCCTCATATGTCATATGATCAACAATATCCTCAAGGTATGTATCTTTATAGCTGTAGTATTTCTCTTCGAAAGTTTCAACAAGTTTCTGCCAAGATTTCAATGTCACTAGAACTGCATTTGTATCTTGTCCATTTAGACTACGTTGATTACGAATAATAAATGATTGTCCCATCTTTTTCACCTCCTACATATAAATCCAGAAATATATGCCCAAACACTATAAAATATACCAATTATGATTATATCAAATCGAAATTTGATGAAATATGCCCCTTTAAGAGAGAAAATGAAAAGATGAAATGCACGTTAATCCCTTGTGTACCAAGGGGTTTGAAGGTTTACCATTTTTTTTTTATGGACATCATATAGCTACAGATTTTCATATTTGTAGAAAATCAAAAAATTATTAGAAAATATCTTATAAACCCTAGTACAACAATGTTTATGAGGTTCTTTTATAAAAACAAAAGGGACATCATATAGCTATAAATTTTCATGTGCTTAATTATGAAATTATTCATAGAATAGCCTTTAAATATTGATATTAAAGGATTTTAACTTGAAGTTTCTAATTTCACAAGGGACATCATATAGCTATGACCTTTTCATCTTTGTATGAAAAAAGGGACATCATACCGCTACAGATTTTCATATTATATAAATAGTTGAAAATACAAACAAAGGGTAGTGAATGTATGATATAAAAGGATTAATAGAGCATTTACACCATTCAAAAGGGACATCATATAGCTATAAATTTTCATGTGTTTAATTATGAAATTATTCATAGAATAGTCTTTAATCGTTGATATAAAAGGATTCGATTTTGAAATTTTTAATTTTAAAAGGGACATCATACCGCTATAGATTTTCATATTATATAAATAGTTGAAAATACGAACAAAAGGTAGTGGGTGTATGATATAAAAGGATTTATAGAACTTTTACATCACTCAAAAGAGACATCATATAGCTATAAATTTTCATGTTCCATATTGTAATTACAGAAGGAAATCTTTTATATCAAGCGTTGGCCCTCTTTTTTAAAAATTTTGTGCAGTTGAATGGGCAATAATATAACTACAGATTTTCATGTGCATGAAAAATAAGACTAATAGAAGAAGATCCTATGAAAAAAAGTTAGGATACCATGTAAGCCTTTGAAGTAAGTCGTATTTGGATTTTAAAAATTGAATCGGTCTTGTATAATCATTTACATGGATGATAAGTGGTACGAATACTAGGATCTTGTAAAGGTGTAAAGTAGAAAATTTCAAATAGAATATTCGGATTATCTTTCTTGTTATTTAGAAAGGGACATCATATAGCTAAGTATTTTCATGTTAAGATACTTTTCATTAAATTTAGGTAAGGAGCAAAATATATATGGAAGACGTTCTACAATTGTTTAGAGATGCATTATCAATAACAGAACCAATTTATAAACAGAACGAGCAATTGTGGCGTAAATGGAATTCTTACTATGTAGACGTTGAAGCAGATAATAGTAAAATTGTAACTTCAGAATACCTCTCTCCATCATTTTCAATGCTGGTACAGTGGGTGAAGCAGCAACAAGGAAAAGGCATTTCAGCTTTAGATATATTTAAAAATATAGATACTTACAAAGTAATAATTCAAGAGACAATAGATGTCTTTATAGCCCAAGAATTTCGTAATGAAGAAACAGTTGATACTATAACATGTACACCAATGATTGAACCTGATGCGAATATAGCGCATGAAAATTATTTAGAAGTAAATAATTCCGCTGTTTATTATAAGTTAAGAGATGGGATAGCAAAGAATCAATTTGAGGAAGATGAAAATACAAAATTAAAATCATATCCCATTGAAACGAAAGATAGTAATGGAATAGCACAGCTTTCATCTCATAAAGACGAAGATCTAAGGTTAACGAATATTGAAGAAGCCGCAAGATGGAACACATTAGTAGATGGTGTAATGAGCAATATGGATGATTTAACAGCGGACGTATTAGATACCATCACAATTCAATGGCTAAATGAAGCAAACTCACCTGATGAATTTATAGATTTTTCATATGAACAAGTTTTAGAAATGTGCAGTATTTCAAAAGCAAAAGCAAATGGTGTTGAATATTATAGAGTTGAAGATAAGATTAAGGTAGCTAAACGTATAGCGGTTCTAGCAAGTATTTTTATATACTTAAATGATGAGAATGAAGTAGTCGTACTAAATGATCGCGCTGAAACAGGTAAACATTATGAAGTAAAGCGTGAGGTAATTAAAAGGTTATTTGTATTAGATTCTGTAGTGCTTTGGAGAGATAAAAATACAAATGAATACATGGGTATAGAATCGTGCCGAATTAAACCGGGAAGTTTCTTATCCAGTTATCTATATGGATCTAATAGCACTACTGCACTATTATCAAAAAAGGCTCTTGAATATAATAGTTATAGACACAAATACCATAAAAGATTAATTCGTTATTTGACATGGCAGTGGAGAATTCGTCAAATGTTTTCTAACTTAAAAAGGCCCTATTCTATAGGGGGAGATAAAGGGTTATTAGCGGTAATGGGCATAAACCAAAAGCAAAAGCCTAACCGTATTCGTGATCAATTAGAAAATGTTTTGATTGATTTAGAAAAAGAAGGTGTAATTTCCCGTTGGGGATATGATAAAGGTTTAGACGAGGATCAATTGGCGAAGAAGAATTGGTTTAAAAATTATTATTCACAGTTAGGAATAGTAATACTACCACCTAAAGAATTAATTCATTCAATGGAAAACTTAGCAAAGAAGAAGACTATTGATGTAATACATGAGGAAAATCAACCAGTAAAAATTATAGAAAAACCCTTGGATATGAATGAAAATGAACAGCTAATTCGGAATAGAATAGAATTTATGCATATGAGAAAGAACATAACCATGCGAGAGCTCTCAGCAGAGATAGGCATATCACAGCCCACTCTATCTAGATTCTATAATAAAAAAACAAAGCGTCTCTCTGGAACTGCGAGAGACAAATTAAACCAATGGTATAAAAGACAAATAATCATCGATAAAATGTAATTGTTGAATTTGTTGGTTTAAAATAAAGATTGTTCATTTTGAAAAAAGTTCAACTGTATAAATGAATACAGTCAAATAATAATTATTTTATGGGCACGTAGATTTCGCAATAATTAGTGGAAATCATCTTTCCACTGTGCCTTTCAAAAAAGATAAAAACACCTAATTTATATATTAGTAGAAGAGCCCCTACCTATTAAAAGTTAGGGATTTTCAGTACTTTTAGATAGAATGATAATTTTAAAAATATTCAGATAATTATTGAGACATATCGCTTTGTGAGATTAATTTTTTGTTTATCTGCTATTATTTTATTATGAGAATATTCCCTTTATTTTACGGGATGATGGGGGAGAAATATATGAACGTTCAGGTGGAAGGGAATGAGCAATTAACTCAACTTTTAAATGAATGGTACTTAAAAATTCGTGCACGTGATATGGATCAAGCAATTTACTTGAAAGAGACTATCGAAGCAATTATACAAGACTATAAAGAAAATCAAAATTCTATGTTATATTATTACCTCTTAGATTTTCGTCACAATTATCTAATAAACAATTTAGGTGTTTCAAAGGAAAGCTTTGATATTATTGATACATTTGTTATACCTAAGGATAATTTTCTTTCATACTATTATTACTTTTTTAAAGCAATCTACTATAATGCCATTGGCAATTATTATTTAGCAAAACAGTACTATAAAAAGGCAGAGCCTATGTTGAAATACTCTTTTGATGAATTAGAGGTTGCTGAGTTTCATTACATGGTTGGTTATACATTTTATGATTCATACCAAGGTGGATTTGCTATACAAGAACTTTCAAAGGCTAAAGAAATATTTACTAGATATGACGGATGTGAAACAAATATCGCTTTTTGTAACAATCTCTTAGGATTGACTTTTACAGATTTAGAAGAATTTGAACTTGCGGAGGAGTTTTATATTTCTGCATTAAATACTTTTGAAAATATTAAAGAAGAGACATTTATCTTAATGGTAAAACAAAACTTAGCTTTAATGTATGCTATGCAGGATTGTTCAGATTTAGCAATTCAATATCTTTCAGAAGTAAATCAAAAAATGTTAAACAACTATAAAGCGTTATTTATCGAAGCTAGAGAACACGTTAAATTACTGGAAACAGAAGTTGCTTGTGAACGTATAGAAAGAGGAATAAACATATGTAAAAACTTAAATATTAAAGAATATTCACATCATTTCTATATTTTACAGGCAGTGAACAATAATGTAGTTGCTTCTGAGTTAGAACTTATTGTTTCAGAAGCGATTAAATATTTTGAAAAACAAAAATTATCAGAGTATACTAAGGAATATCAGGATCAATTAGCGCATAAATATTATGAAGAAAAGAATTACTTAAAAGCGTGCGAATATTTTACTTTAGCTAGAAAAACGAAGAATACATTGAAAAAGGGTGAGTTAAATGAAGAAACTACGTCTTAACTCAATTGGAATTATAGTGGCTCTAACATTATTGTTTAGTGTTCAAGCTCCTGTAAACGATCTTACCACAGATCTAATTGTTCAGTATGCACATGGTAACGGAGGGGGATAAGCCCCTCTTTTTTTATTACAAATCATATGAAGTATTAAAGGAAAAAATAAGCTAACACCCCTATAGCAGCTATAACACTTCCAATAATAATAAATAAACTAATGATCCCAAATAACAAATAAGCAAGATAATAAAAACCTATTGCTACAAATACTACGATTACCAAGATCCCTAATACTTGTAGAATAAATGTTTTTAGTAAATACAATATACTTGAAATTACTCCCAATACTATTGCATAATATCCTAATGATTTTAAAGTCTTCAGCCATCGTTTTCCATTAGCTACTGAAACGCTCATCAATAATCACCTCTTTTTATCCTTTTTATGAAAAATATAAAAAGGAGTGCCTTCTCTAAAAAGTAAGCACTCCCTTTTGTCTTTATGCGTATTATGTCTTTTGCTTCTTCTCATACAAATACTATATTGTAAATTATACTTAGAGCCATTTATTTATATCCATATTTCTTTCTATAGGTTTACTTACTGTCTCTTCTTCAATCTTTTCTTCCGATTTTTCAATATCAACATCTTCCGGCTTATTTTCTTCTTTTGTGACTCTATTTGATATTTCGTTTTCTTTAATTGAACTACCTTCTTCTTGTTTTCTGTATGTTAAAGGTGCTAGGAAAGATACACCTCTTGGTATATCTCCTTGTAGCATCCCTTTTGCACTAAGAAGGTCTTTTGCCATTCCCAGCTTCACTTCTTCACTATCAACGCTTTGTGTTCCATACAATGAGATAAAATGTTCTAAAACCTTTCTTGTTGCTTCATTTGGGTTTTCCTGAGCATCTATCCAAACGAATAATTCCGGACATCTTTGACGCATTTTTTCTGACAATGGAATTTGAATCGCTTTTGGTTTTGTCATCATAATCACCTATTTTACTTGTTCTTTTTGAAGTGCAATTGAGCTGAATACTGTCATACCTTTTACATTCATTTCTGTTGCATACTTGGGTTTAATCCATAGTATTTTAATTTTTTTAGAATCACAAATTTCTTTTAAGTCCTCGAAAAGATTTTCTTTTAATTGAATGCTTCCACCACCATAGACAACAACTACGTCTACATCATATTTTAAATCTTGTAATTTAGTTTCCGCAGTATCTAACACTTCATCAGCCAAATTGAACTTTGCTCTTGCTAGAAATTTCTTAGCATCCTCATAATATTTAGGATGCTCTTCTTTTAGATATCCAGCAAACTCTTGTCTTTCTACAGAGAATCCCCATTCATCTTCAAAGTCTTTTTTAGCACGTTCAATCGCATGACCTATACCATGTCTTTCTCCAGAAGAATGGTCATTATCATAATCATATCCTTTAGTAACAACATATTCTGTAGTTCCGTCGCCCACATCTATATGAAGAAGACGTTTCTCACGGAAATATTCACCTGTTATATCTTTCATAGCATACATTTCTTTAAATTCATCAAATAAGTCGTCATTTCTATAGTTACCTTTTCCATCTTCAATCAATGCAAATAGTGCGACCGTTCCTTCTTGTACAACGATAACCTTTTCAAATTTTAAAGTTACATAAATTCTTATATCACCAACAGTAACAGTTACGTGATGACTACTATTTGTAAATCTGTCAGAAAGTTGTTTTGCTTTTTCTTTCGTCCATTCACTGGCTGGTAAAGCTGTAACCATTAAAACATTCACTTCTACATTTGTACCTTCTTCTAAAGAGTTCTCTTTTTTAAACATATCTTGAACCGCACGACAAGCAATTGCACTAACGGTTGTCATAATTGTAGTATCTTGTTTATGTTTACCTCGGTTTGATCTAATGTTAAGGTTTTGAAGGTCTTCACCTGAACGTATAGCACGTTCCCCAACAAAAACTCTCTGAGCTACTTGACCTTTTAATGCTGACGAATTAACAGCAACATCCATGTTATGAATTAATCCATACACTAACTCTTCAATTTTTTTATCTTGTGGAACAGGTTCTTTATACACGTAACTATACGTATTTGGAAATTTCATCATTTCTCCATTAATCGTAATCTTTTTCTCAGAATTCCCATTGTCATCTTCTACAAAGTAATTTAATTTCATTTATATTACCCCTTTCTAATTGAAAATAATTTGTTTTGAGTTATTTTAATTTATCTTAATTATATTTTATCGCAAATCATCATCAAACACAATGAAATAAATAAAAACAAATCATTTTAAATCAAAATAATTTGTTTTTATTTGAAACGATTTGTTACATCGAACTAGCAGAGGGTTCGTGATGATTTTTAAATTCAAAATAAATAATTATAATTTATTATTATTTATTTTGATTTATAATTATTTCCAGAATTCCCACCATTTTTTTTCTTCTTTATTTTGTGATGCTACAATAAGTTGTTTGGTTTCTTGAATTTCTCTAACATGCGTTAACAGTAAAGAATCACGTTCATTATATCTGTTCTCTATGCGTTCTAAGCGTTCGGCATTCATTAATTCTATGCGTTCGAGCTGTTGAATTTTCTCTTTAAGTAATATTTGTTCTTGAAGTAATTGTTCTATAAACTCTTTATTAAAAGTTATTGTGTTCTCAGGTAGAACGCTAGGCGTTCTATTGTTTTCTTTTGAAACAATATTCGCTTTATCTTCAATAAAAGGTACAGATAAAACAACCTTTATAGCACTTTCAATGCTCATCCCAGCTTCTTGGATCAGTTTTTTCATCTGTTCTAGTACTTGAATATCTTTTTGAACAAAAGCACGACTATTTTTTGCACCTTTGACAAAAGAGTAGTTTTCTTGTTCTAAAGCTAAACACCATTTTCTTAGTGTACTGGTTCCTATCTCTAATTGTTCCGCAACTTCTTTTGTCCAAAACGAGCGTTCTTGCAACTGTTCTACCTCCTTAGTTTTTATATAGAACGCTTCCACATTAATTGTTAAAATCCCTACATTTTATAGTCATTTTTTAAATAAAAAAGATTCCCCATGCCTCGTTATAAATTGTCATATAAAATATAAAGCAACTTAATTTCTACAAATATTGATAAGGGTCAAATATTAAATCTACAATATAGCTATTAATATTGTAGTTGTTTAGGGAACCATCATATCTATTTCAAGTTCTTATATACATATTAGACAAGGTATGAAGGTTCTCCCTAAAAAGAGACAGAATTTCCTTTTAAAATTTAAGTCTGATTTAAGATCATCTTATTTATTAATTCTTGTTTTTAAAAAATTAAACTTAATAAAAACATTAGGATTCATTTTTGAACCGTGACTCTTACTCTGACAAGCATTTCAAGATTTCTTCTTAGTAAAATTCAAAGTTAAACTGAGAGTAAATAGTAGAATTTTCAGTTTATATAGAGTGTAAACTTTATATGTAAATAAATAAGAAAAATAATAAAAAGTTGAGGAAATGAAAAGTTTTTTTGAAGATGTTTATGTAGAAAAATAATAATTTGAGAAGAGTATATATCAAGACATGGCAAATAGCCTTGCTTTTATATAATTTTTTGAGCAAGGCTGTAATATAAATGTTTTTTTAAATTTAGAAATTAGTGTTGATTTGTATTCAATTTTCGCAGTATAGGATCAAACTTTGGGTCATCAATCCAATTGTGAAAATTGAATGTACTTTCATATTTTTCTTCACATTCAAAGTTAGCGTTACGTTTGTTTCTTTGTTTAGTTTTTTCAGAATACATCTTCATAAAATGAGCAGGATTGCTTGTTTCAGCATTATTATATTTGAACCATTCGATGCATTCTTCAAAATCCCATCGCTGATAGGTGTCGATATTTCTTGGCATTCTTAAAGCAATTGTATAAGCATTCTTTTCTGTTAAATATGTGACAGGTTGGCTCATAATATATTGGTATGCTTTTTTCTGATCTTCACTTAAATATTCATCTATATCTTGGGATCTATCAGTAGTATTTTGTGTAAAAGTATTCGTTTTTGCTAGTTCTTCAAAATTTAAAATATCTATGCCATTGGATGAAACATTCTGTTCTTCATGTTCGGATACAGCATTGCTCTTGAAGATTTTCTTCTTTAAAATTTCAGTGAAAGTAGAGCATACATCAATTGTTACAGCCCACTTTACCTTGAAGTATTCTATAATTTTTAAGTAATTGTTATGTATGGTTAAAATGTAAATCGAAGGGGCAATTTTACCGTGTCTTCGTACTTTAATCTGTTGGCATACTCCCAAATCTTGCAACCAATTAAACACGTAATTAATAATTGGTTTTGAAATACCAGATTTTTTACTAATATGATCTTGCTTTACTTGGGAATACCCTTCTTGTACTAAATATGATAAAACTGTTTCTAAAGCTTCATATTTACGTTTGGTGAGGAAATCTTTTGTAGTAACACCCTCACAATCTAAGACTATATTATCAATATAACTAGTAACTTGTTTAATTGCTTGATTAATAGCACCATGTGTTTTAGATAAGTGTTTGATTGTAAGGCTTAATTCAGCTTTTGCTCGACTCAGCAAAAAGTTTTGAAGTAACACAAAAAAACCTCCTATTTTTTCCACCACAAATATACAGAAAAATGCTGGAAAAGTAGAGGTTTTTATTCACATTATATATATTAAGTGCTATAATAGTCGTAGATAATATATATTTTAATATGGATAAAACCCCTACTTTCTTAAGGTTTTTAATTGATTCAGCGGCCAAACTGAAAGATCAATTAAAAACGGCTTGTGGTAGGGTTTTTTTATTTATAATAATTTAAACGATAAATTTAGTTATGTATTAATTTTATAACTATTAAGGTAGAATATCAATCTAATAATTAGTAATTTTTACTTAAACAACCTGTTTATTGTTTATTTAATTAAATTTGGACATATAAAACATGAACTAAAGGTCTCTAATATTTAGAGGCCTTTAGTTCATGTTGAAGATAATTGGTGAAATTAACGAAATCTACATGTAATTGATCGTATTTGTATCCAAAAAACCTAAGATATTCAGTCAGCTCTTTTTCTAATCGTTCCTGTTTTTCAGTAGGTAATATAAGAATTTGTTGATGTAACTCTTTTACCTTTGTATATATATCTTGTTTTTTTTCATGTTCGCTTATTGTTAAATATAGTTCTACATTATTAATTATATCTTGTTTATGCTCAATTTTTTCTGTAGGAGATTCACTATTTTGAGTAGGTGTCTCACTAATTCCTATGAGATAATCAGCACTGACATCAAAAATTTGTGCTATTGCAGCAAGAATATTGTAAGGTGGTTCTGATCCTTTCTTTTCCCAATTCGATACAGAAGCTGAACTAAAAGAAGAACCTGCAACTTCGCTTATCCTTTCCCCTAATTCTTTCATTGTCCAACTGCGTTCTTGGCGTAATTTTCGTAAACGTTCGCTAAAAATATTCATATTTTTAATCCTTTCATATAAAATCTAAGCCTAAGTACTTTAAAAGTACTAAAAGAAGTAAAAAAAACATAATGTTCTGTATGAATTCCAGTAAAATAAACTATTTGTTGGTATTAATAACTAATTATTTTTATTTTTTAGTAAATTATACTTGTTTTTAACTTTAGAAGTGATGTATACTTATTTTATACTAATTGAGAGGAGGGGATTACCAATAATGTTACTACATGAACGTCAATCCAAAGATTTCTCTTTAACACAACTTGGTCAAAAAATTAATATTAAACCTCAAGTTCTTCATGCAATTGAAAAAGGAAAAACAAGTGTTAATTCTGAACGAGCAGAAAAAATCGCTAATTTTTTTAACAAACCAGTAGAATACTTTTTTGTACCAACTTATTACAGGGTTCGAGAATAACCTAAAAATAGTTACTTTGTTTTAATAACGATACAAAGTAACCATATAAGATTAATTATAGTAAAAAACGCTAGTAATTCAAATAGAATTAATGATTCATAACTATTGATCCTTGAAAACTGCATAATATGAGGGAGCTGTTAAGTCATGTTGAAACGATCGTATCAAATGTTACTCATTGTCATGAGTATGCTTCTTGTTGTTCTAAATTTTGTATTTCCACTTACGAAAGCGAGTGCTGAAGTCATTAATCATGAGAAATATGAAATGAACTGGAGTCATAGCCCTATTTACGGGAAAGACCTTCGGACAGAATTACTAAAGAATGCCAATGGCCAAATTGCGTACTGTTTAACTTATGGAAAATTAAGTCCGAACGGTGATGATCTTCCAGAGATGGGACGTACAGATAATGTTGTATACAAAGTTCTTCTAAATGGATATCCGCAAAAGAGTCCAGAAGAATTAGGTGTTTCCGATTGGAAAGAGGGTCATTATGCCACTCAGCTTAGTGTTTGGGCGGCATTAGGTCAAATTGACATTAGTGAAGTTCAGCATAAGAATGCGAATGTTGCAAAAGCCGTAAAATCGATTATTGATGGGGCAAACGCAAGCCAGGAAACACAAGAAATGTACATGAACGTAACGCCAACAGACAATCAAGAAGCGAAGCTAAATGGTGAGTACTTTGAAACGACAACGTATAAAATTGAAAGTAACGCTAAGAATGGTGTATTTACAGTTCAACTAGCGAATGCACCAACAGGAACAAAAGTTGTTTCAACAAACGGAGAAGCGAAACAACAGTTCAATTTAGGAGAACAATTCCGTATCCTGATACCGAAATCCTCTCAAACTGGCAATTTTTCCTTGAAAGTAACTTCTAATCTTTCTAAGTTGCAAGCAGTAGCCTACAAGGGAACTGATAGTGTGCAAGATGCTACTGTTTTATTAGAAAAGAATGAAGAAAAGGTAAGCGCGGATTTACGTGTAAACTGGAAATCCCTTGGTGGATTAAAAGTTGTAAAAGTAGGGGAGCAGAAAGAATTGTTACAAGGTGCTGTATTTGAAGTTGTTAACAGTGCAAACGAAAAAGTAGGCACAATGACTACAAATGAACAAGGTACAGCAAGCCTTTCTGGTTTAGAAATGGGAAATTATACACTGAAAGAAGTGAAAGCACCTACTGGTTATGTACTGAATGACCAACCGCAAAAGATTGAAGTGAAAACGGGTGAGATTGCAACAATTACGGTACAAAACGCTAAAGTAAAAGGAAACATCCAAATTAAGAAGTTAAGTGACAACGGGAAAATCCTTCCAAAAGTAGAATTTTCTGTGTATACGGTAGATGGGAAAGAAGTTACTAAAGCTGTTACAGATGAGCAAGGGATTGCTCAAGTTAAGGATCTTCCATATGGACAGTACTATTTTGTTGAGACGAAAGGTGTAGAAGGATACCTTATCAATAAAACAAAGTACCCATTCCAGATTAAAGAGCAAGGAAATACGCTTTCATTTACCGTTGAGAATAAAGAAGTGAAAGGGAATGTGCAACTTCTCAAAGTAGATGGAGAAAATCCGGATAAAAAACTGGAAGGTGCAACATTTATTCTTCAGGACAGTAAAGGGAAGAAAATCAGTGAACATAAAACGGATAAAAACGGTTTGATTCAAGTAAATGATTTATCGTTCGGATCATATGTGTTTGTGGAAAAACAAGCACCAACCGGTTATGTACTTACAAAAGAACCAATTCCTTTTAACATTTCTGAGAATGGGAAGACAATTGAATTAACCGCAAAAAATAAAGGTATTATAGGCTCTTTAGAAATAACAAAGGTAGATGTAGCGAATGGTAATAACAAATTGCCAGGTGCTGAGTTTACCATCTTTAATGAAAAGGGCGAAGAAGTTGTAAAAGGAAAAACGGATCAAAATGGCATTGCGAAATTTGCAATATTACCTTATGGCAAGTACACATACCGTGAAACGCTCGCGCCAGAAGGTTATTTAATCAACGAGGAAACATTCTCTTTCCAGATTAAAGAAAACGGCCAGATTATTAAACATACGGTGAAGGATGAGAAGAAACCAACGCCACCAACACCACATCAACCGGAGCAACCACAGACACCAGAGCAACCAAAAGTAACAGAAAAACCGGTTCTACCACAACTAGAGAAACCACAACAAATTGTGAAACAACCACAACCAGAAAAAACACCACATAAAGTAGAAACAAAACTCCCAGAAACAGGCGGGAAAGCGGAAAATCCATATGTAAAATGGATTGGCTTTGCTTGTATTGCACTTGGCTTAGTAGGAGCGGTATTTGCATTCAGAAACCGTAAAAAAGCACAATAAACCGAAAGGTGAAGGGAATATGAAATATAGTGAAACATGAGAATGTTAAGCAACATCCAATTGATTTCGGCGAGATAGAAGAAGAGTCATTTGCTTTTTTCATAGGTTGTAAGAATGCACTAATCTTTACAGTTCCAATTTGGGCGATCTTACTCTTTATCTGGTTCAAAATAAGTTCTTAGAAAGATGTGAGAAACCGAAAGGGAGATGAAACGAAATGTCAGGAGTCTTTATCGGTACAACCAAACAGTCACCTATAGTCAAAAATCTTCCAGAGCTACCAAAGCATAAAAATGCATATACGGTAGGAAAAGCTGGAAAAGGAAAGATGCATCAGAAAGGTAATTGGTTTTCAAAAGATTTGATGCAAGCTATTTCCATTGCACAAACTGTAATCAAACCGAAAGAACGGTATGACTTTTGGATAGAATCCGCTACCAAATTGTTAGCAGGAAGTATTTTGTACTTAGATCATCGACATGGAGATTTGTATTATTTAGATTTGGAACAGGTCAGGGAATTTGTACAACAAGCACAAGATCAGGATACTTACCTTTCTGAGCTGAGTGATTCGTTAGAGAAAAATCATCCATCTTATCAAATTTTCAAGGTGCTTGCTTTATCAGCAAAACAGACTAGGGAAGGTACAATCACCAAACTCCTAGAGATCTTGAATGAACATGTGGACCAACAAGGAGAGTATTTTGGGTTTCAATATTGAGTAGAGAGTTTCAAAGAATGAAATAAGAAAGGAGAGACGAACATGCTAGGAGTAATTCAAAAGCGCTCTAGGGTTCTACAGTTGGTGAAAGATGTGAATGGAGGGGGAAAGGATGTCAGTATTGTAAAAGCTCGTGACGAGGCTTATCAAGAGGTTACCGAAGAGGTGAATAGATCGAAAAAAAATTTCATTTTCATTTTTGATCCAAAGGGCAATTTTTATGAAGATACACATCAACAAAAACAGGCACAAGGATATCACATTGTAAGACATAATTTGTTAACTGATTCCGATCCTGTACAACTAGAACACTATCAAAAAGTTGTGATGTATATCAGCATGGATACGGTAACCAGTACCTATGAAGATAGAGGAGAAGCATTATCTCATTTTCTTCACTTTTTAACGGAACGGAAAAAAATCCGACCGATTCATCTCGTGTTTTATCAATTTGATCTCTATCCCATCCCTCATATGGAGCAGTTTTTAAAGGAAAGTGCTACTTATCATATTCGAACTTCCATCGTAGTAGAGTCTCATTCCGTTTTACAACGTATATACGGAAAACGTGGAGCGAAACGAATTGCAACCTCGTGTCAGACAACAGTTCTAGCATAGTCTTACCTTTCAAAAAAACTCTTTTTACTTCAGAAAGGAGAAAATATATGAAATTGATGGAAGCAAATGCTGAAGAATTTCAGCATATGAAAGTAAAACCATCCAATTATCTGATTGAAAAAATCGCTGAAAATCAACACCTCATACATCGAGAAATAGCGGAACATGAAAGAGAAGTATTTCGGGAAGAAAAACTATTTGAATACGAAGGAAAAAGTTTCTTACCGGAAATTGCAACATGTTTTTCTGAGACACAAGCGGTATCAGTCGTAAAGTCATATTGGCAAGGAATTAGGGAATTAAACAGGATCACATAATATTTTAGGGATTTCACAGTCATTCATGATATATAGATGGCTAGAAAACTATACAAGGTGAAAGGGGGGATATCAAGTCCTTCCCTTTTAGAAGGAGGCGATACACATGGGAAAAGAGCAAAGACTTGCATTCTATGATATATCGTCGTCATGTGCACAAAGTGTCAAAACATTCGATGGCAAAGTGTATCAGCTAAAAGGAGCGGTAGCAGTAGAAAACACAACAGGAAATATTGAGAGGGTTGCAGAGATCTATTACCGTGTCCGTTCAGTCATGGATGAAAAACAAAAGATAATTGCCAAGAGAAGAAACCAGAAGGATGAATTGACAACCGTGTGCCAACGACGGAAATAAGATGATTTTCGAGAACAAACAAGCGATTTTGGAGTGTGCTGAGATAGATAGATTTATCCGACGATAATGGAAAAACCAACAATTTCGTAACTATTTTTATAGTCATTCAAAACGAAAGTTTTTCCTTATCGATGCACAACAGTCCTTTGACAATTTCACATGCGTGCCCTCTTTCGATACGGTCACTAGAAGGGTTGGGTATACGATTGATTCATTGTTCGGTGTGTGTGTACGTAAAACACGCCTGTGACCACGGGGAAAAATACGGTGTATCCATTATCTGTAGGAGTTAGTAATCGTGAGGAATATCCCAGTTTGACATTCTGAAGAAGCGATGAACGCAAAGGACAGTAGATACACAAGGTTCTACGTACATGCCAAAACGTTGTGCAGTATTGGGCATATCAGAGTCAAGTCGGGATTGATTCTGATATGCATGCCAATACAGGGTTTACCATATCAGCCATAAATGGTAATATTTCATTCTTTTCCCAATATTCTTGCTATAATAATAACCAGATGTGGAGAAACGATCTGAACTCTCAGTAGACTCCAAAATCGCTTGTTTAATAATATAGGGAGGTCAAATTATGACTCGAAAATCAAAATTCATTGCCGTTATTGTTGCATTGATTGCTGTTCTAGGGATTGGTTCCACGCTGGTATTTTCTAATAGCAAGAAAGGAGAACTTGAGGAATTAAGTCCTCCTAAAATGAAGCAATTTATGTTAGAAGACGGTACAGGATTTGTGGTGTATTCATTTGATAAGGAACAGAGAGATTTTTATAAAAATCAAGTTAAAAAAGCCTTTGAAAAGAACAATGTAAGTGGTAAAGAATTAAATAGCTACCATCCTGGATATGACGGAACTAAAGGGCAATCTTATTATGGGGTAAAACAAAGACCAGATACATTAGCGTATTATCAAAAAGGAGAACTAAAAAAGGAAATTCCCTTTGAAAAATACAAATCATCTGATTTAGAAAAAGAATTAGATGTGTTTGTCCGAAATATGAAGGAAATGTATATCGACAAATAAGAGGATAGAGAGGCGGTGTCATAAATTGCCTATTCCAACTGTTACACAACGGGATTTAAAGAAGTCAAAGGACTTAGTGGAAAAGTTACTGAAAGTCAAAGGAGAAAGCTATCAAAATTGGTTACATGCACAACATCAACAGTTCATTGAAGGAAATCAAGACTTAATCTTAGAAGCGCTCACTCTATTTGTAGAAGAAGAGAAAGGATCTAGTAGGGTACCTGAAGGTACGGGTACACTTTCTCAGTCAAATGAAGTTGTATAACACAAATATAAGGAGAGTGTAAGAGATGTTTAAATTAAACAACTTGATTTTAGGTGCCGGAGATGGAATGTCTAGTTTAGTTAGCACAGGTGAAGCTGTTTTAACATGGGCACAACGTTTAGGAATCATTAGTGCGGCTATCGCATTTTGTATAGGTGGTTACTACCTTATCTGGGGTGGTGAACGTGGAAGACACCAGAGTAAAGGCTGGTTTATTGGTTCAGCTGTAGGGTTAATCGTTGTAATGGGTGCAAAAGGTTTGGCAGAAGGTATTAATAGTAATATCAAGTTTGGATCTATCCTGTTCTTTTGGATGTGAAGAGACAACAAAATATGTTTTGGTAAAGAAGCTATGCATCTGTATAGCTTCTTTTTATATGCCATAAAGCGTTAGAAAGGAGAGGAGGAAATTACTTATGTTAGAGGTCATGTTTACCAAAAGCACAACACCAGAGATTAAAAGTTTTCAAAAGATGTCCTTACAGGATGCTTGTAAGATTACGTATCGATTAGAACAAGAGTTACAGGAACAAGAAAATATCATCCATGTAGATTTTCATATTTTAGATCAAGATAGTGAAGAAATGTATGCAGGGACATTGTCCTTAGGTTCTGGTTATGCTTCTCATTTGTATGAACATGTAGAAAATAAACTTTCTACTATGGAAATGGATGAAGATCAAGAGAAGCAAAAAGAGGAACTTTTACAACTCATGAAACAAGATATTGAAGAATTTTTACAAGAGATTGCTCCACCTAAAGAAATAGAAGAACCAGAAGAAAAAAAGAGAGTGAAAGAGGAACAACATGCTAATAAAGGGGTTTCTTTAGAGCAGGGAAAGAGGAATAAAAAACATTTGTTTCAAATTATTGGAGGAGCAGTTGGAGGGATTGTAGTAGGAGCTGTAAGTGTTTTTTCCTTGTATACTGTCCCAACGAATTCAGTTGAGGCAAGAACGGATCAGCCAGATACGCATTTAGTGAAAGGGCTTCAACAAGCTTCTATTCAGCAATATCCCAAGGCAATTCAAGAGTTTGAAAAGTTGGATTATAAACAACTAGATAAAGAGAGTCAAAAAGCAGTCCTTTTTTCTTACTTATTAAGTGGAAAAGCAAATAAGGCCATACAGTATGAAGCAAAATTTGCTGAGAGTGTAGTAGCTTACTATATCGGAATCGACAATATGAAAAAAATAAATGAGATTGATATTAAAAATGATGTGATTGATTTTGAAAAGGCAGTACTCAATAAGAAATATAAGGATGTGATCCGATTAAAAGCAAAAGTCAATATGGATGGTAGACGTGAAAAACTTGTAGCCGAAGCATATGTAAATCAGAAAAAATTTGATGAGTGCTTTACTTTTGCAAAAACGCAAGGAAATAAAACTCTTATGAAGGAGGTAAAAGAGTTACAAAAAAAGGATGTGGGGCAATCCACTCTTAGTGAAGAAGAAAAGAAAGCTAAGATTGAAAAAATCGATAAGGAATTAAGCGAAATCTAAAGGGGGAAGAAACGTTATGCCTTTAAACTATCATAAATTTTTTAAACAGATGGGAATTGTAGCTGTGGGTGGTTCGTTGTTACTAGGTAGCGCTGGTTGTAGTTGGTTTGGAAGTCAGGAAACGGCAAAAAGTAAGCCAGCTATAACAAAAAAAGCAGATAAGAGTAAACCAGAAGAAAAGAAAGAAGATCTAAATAAAAAAGATTTTGAAGCAATTACAGAAAATGCGGTACAAAGTCAGGATAAAGATGTTGCATACGTTTTAGATATTGATAAAAACAAAGTAAATTATAAGGATAAGACAATTGCAAGTAATCTTCAAAATGGAGATGAAACAACTTCTCGTGTTCTAGCTCTATTTGACAACGAAACTTCAGATAAAACGGTTCATGATACAACAAAGGACAATGTGGTTGCAGTTATTACAGATGGAAGTCCGCAAGTAACAGTTAAAGGTGACCAATTTGCATTTGGTGATCAAAATACAGACTTATCACTAGCAAGCATTGTAGATGTGGCTCCAACGGAGAAACAACCAGATGCGATTGTAGAACCACCAACAGATCCGGGAGATACAAAACCACCAGTAGAACCACCAACAGATCCGGGAGATACAAAACCACCAGTAGAACCACCAACAGATCCGGGAGATACAAAACCACCAGTAGAACCACCAACAGATCCAGGAGATACAAAACCACCAGTAGAACCACCAACAGATCCGGGAGATACAAAACCACCAGTAGAACCGCCAACAGATCCGAGAGATACAAAACCACCAGTAGAGCCACCAACGGATCCGGGAGATACGAAACCGCCAGTGGAACCACCAACAGATCCGGGAGATACAAAACCGCCAGTAGAACCGCCAACAGATCCGGGAGATACAAAACCACCAGTGGAGCCACCAACGGATCCAGGAGATACAAAACCACCAGTGGAACCGCCGACAGATCCGGGAGATACAAAACCACCAGTGGAGCCACCAACGGATCCGGGAGATACGAAACCGCCAGTGGAACCGCCAACAGATCCGGGAGATACAAAACCACCAGTGGAGCCACCAACGGATCCAGGAGATACAAAACCACCAGTGGAGCCACCAACGGATCCGGGAGATACGAAACCGCCAGTAGAACCACCAACAGATCCGGGAGATACAAAACCGCCAGTAGAACCGCCAACAGATCCGGGAGATACAAAACCACCAGTAGAACCGCCAACAGATCCGGGAGATACAAAACCACCAGTAGAACCGCCAACAGATCCGGGAGATACAAAACCACCAGTGGAGCCACCAACGGATCCGGGAGATACGAAACCGCCAGTAGAACCGCCAACAGATCCGGGAGATACAAAACCACCAGTGGAACCGCCAACAGATCCGGGAGATACGAAACCGCCAGTGGAACCGCCAACAGATCCGGGAGATACAAAACCACCAGTGGAACCACCAACGGATCGGAAGAAGCCAAACACAGTTGCATGAGTTAAGGAATGATATAAAAGGGGGATATAACATGTTCCAAACAAATGAGATAGTGAACATAAATAAAAATTTAAAGATTGTTGGTCGTATTGGTACAGGTAAAACAACAATTTTAAAAGAACTTTCTACCAAGTTGGATAACGTAATGGTTTTAGACTTTCGTGGGGAGTATGAAAATCTTGAAGAATCGTTTGAGGGAGATAAATTAGATGTTATAAATCTATACAATCTGACCTGTTCAGAAATTAAATTAAGCAAAGAAATAATCGATTTAGCTAAACAACATGACTATGTAATAATTGATGAAACGTATTACTTATTTGCTGATGAATTAAATGAATTTTTATCATTTTTACAAAAAATGAAAGAAGCGAACACAAAAGTAATAGCGAGTTTTCAAACACTACCTCCAATAGAAATTGATATTGAGTTTCCTCAATTCATTGTGCTAAATCAATGAATAACCTTTAAGTGCAAATTAGGATTTCTTTTAAAAAAGATAGCAAGCTGGTTGGATATTCAACCAGCTCTTTTTATATAGAAATGTTTCATACAATTTGAATTTTGTATAGAAACGAGGTGTAGACATTGAAAAGATCAGAACTGATTATGAATCAATTTGAAGTAGGTAAGAAATACGAAATAACAACATTCTTCGAACGGGACAATGGGTATTTTAAATGCAAGTGTTATGTAGATGATAAAACTATGGAGGATTTATTTATTACTGTTTTTGAACCGTCAAATATAGGAAAGTTATGGATTGACTGGACAGATGTAGATACTGTCAAAGAAATAGAATAAGTCGTCAAGCGGAGTAACTTCTGAAGAGGAATTTATAGGGATTATGAAAAGTTATATAGATTTGTTTGATAATAACGATAATTATCCAGCACAAAACACTTCATACATCACAAGAGAGGTTAAATAAAGATGTCAGGAGATTGTCTGTCCCTTAATGAGGGTTAATTTAATAAAATTTGAATTTTGTATAGAAAAGGGGGACTTGGAATGGATCATATAAAGAAATTGGCTCGTAGTAATCATGTTCATTTTTTAGGATGGATTTATTTGTTAATAGTCGGTATGTTTGGTTGGTGGCATGGAATTACATGGTATCAAGGGATAGGAAGTTGGATGCCCTGGTATCAAGAGTCAAGTATTGCTTTTGAGAGAGCAGATATGTATCTTTTGATGACAGTTCTTTTGATTGGAGCTAGTTTCATGACAGGGGTACTTGTAATGAATCAGGACTATAAACAATTGACTATCCTTAAGGTAAGCTATTTGTTTGGATTATCGACATTGATGATAAGTAGTGTTTGTGGCGGGTTTCTTGCTTTTGGTTTCTTTCTCGGATACAAAGATGGAGCCTTTTATCCGTTATTTATCCTTGTAACAGGTATTGTAGTTGGTTTACAAATAATAAGAATGGCCTTAAAACAGACGTCACAACCTGAAAAGAATACTTTGGCACACGAATGATGAATAGAACAAATCATAAGTTGATTGTACCTTCAGTCGGCTCTTTTATTTTCTAAAAGGGAGGAAGATAAAGTTGGAAAAATGGATAGCACATGGAAAAAAGATAAGCTTAGGAATTTATATGTTGTTAGGTGCAGTAGGAATTGGTTATATCATTTGGGGGATATATGATTCTGGCTATGAGTGGACAAAAGGTCATACAATACATGCAATTACGCTTTTTGGTATGTTTTATGTCTTAATGGTTCTGTTAATACGTATCGTTATGGATAGAAAGTTGACGAAAAAAATATTGTTATTAGAAATTCCACTAGCAATTGTAATGGCAGTTGGTTTTATTGCTATTCTTTCATTTGTAGAAGAACAAAAAATTCCGAGCCTGACATTAGCGTTGGCTTTATTGATGTCTACACCCTTTGTCGTATTATTTGTTCAAATTGGGTATCGACAATGGAAGTTTTATAGCGAAGTGGAAGAGCTTTTAGAGAAGGGAGGTCAAGAATGACGATGCTTTTTACTCAAATCATTGTTGTAATCGGGCTGATTGTTTCAGCGTTTATTGTGTATACAGTGGTTTTACAACAAGTTACACAAGAGGTTGTGCACGAGCTTTTGAATAAAGAAAAAGTAGCGGGAACAAATACGAAAGATAACAAAGAGAATGCCTTTCATCAGTAGATCTCCAACGCCTATGACACTTTCTGAAATAGGAAAGCAACTCTTATGTGTTGTTGCAATTGCGTTGATATATGTATACAAGAAGAAAGCAGGGAGGAGATAGTGTGAATCCAAAGGCACCACTGAAATACAAATTAGCTGAATGGAAAGTACTCATCCCGATGAGTACTTTTTTGTTTAGTGGAATCTTTCTTATCGCAAATTTTCTAGGAAACGTCATTGTAGAAGTAGTGAAAACAACATTTTCAGACTTATTACATCCAAAACCTTTTCATATTGGGATAGAGGATCTATATACCTTTGAACATCCATTTTTCCTCTATCTGATATTATTCCTAATTGCGAGCTTATGTACATTGCAATTCATGTACAAAATCCGTTCAAGCTTTAAAGATTTGAATCACAATCAAAAAGATTCCTCTCGCTTTGCGACATTAGATGAAGTCAAACAACAGTATCGAGCAATTCCAGATAAAACAGAGAGATATGAGGGGAAGGGTGGCGTTGTCATTTCCCGGTATGATGTGATCTCATGTAAATCAATTTTAAAACAAGCGAAAAAGGTTATGGATGCAAAAGGGATGGAAAAATGGCAAGAAATCAAAAAATTAAAAGATAGTGCAAAGGCGGGACGCTTATTAATTGATGATGGTGCCGTTAGTAATCTAATCATCGGTACCACTCGCTCAGGTAAAGGGGAAACGTTTGTGTTCCCAACACTTGATGCATATTCCCGTGCGGAACTACAACCGTCTCTTATCATCAATGATCCAAAGGCTGAACTCTTGGCGGCTTCTAAAAAAACATTTGAAAAACGAGGTTTTCATATTGAAGTTTTAAATTTAATAAATCCGTTAGAGTCCATGAGCTATAACTTGCTTCAACTCATTAAAGATGCCTACAAACAAGGAGATACAGCGACAGCGCAAACACTTTGTAATACATTATCTTACTCCCTCTACTACAATCCAAATGTAAAGGATCCATTTTGGAATAATAGTGCGATGAGTTTATGTAATGCATTAATTTTAGCGATTATAGATAAATGTATTGAGGAAAAAACAGAAGATAAAATTTCGATGTATACGGTTGCTAATATGTTATCAGAGCTTGGCGCCAAAGAAATTGTGATTGATATGCAAGGGAATACACAAAATGCATTAGACATATACTTTGAAATGCTTCCGGCTGATAGTGTGGCAAAGATGCAATATGCAACTTCTCGCTTTGCGACAGGTGGTACAACACGAGGCAGTATCTTTAGTACAACAATGAGTAAACTATCTATCTTCACATTTGATGGAATTGCTAAAATGACATCTTGTAATAGTATCGACTTAAAACGTATTGGGTTTGGAAAAAGCATACAAGGTAAAGGAACACCAAGGGTACGCGTACAAATTGTCTTTCCTGATGGATCTAAAGAAAGCATAAAAACGGATACGGAAGGACGTTTTGAACTTAACTTCCAACAAAAAGTAAAACAAGGTCAGCGTATTCATGTGATGGAAAGCAAAACAAAGAAGAAAATGATTGTAGAAATTCAAACGATTAACAAGGATACAGGTGAAACAACATTTAGGGTTGTAGAAAAACAAGATGGATTACAGATTGATAAGATTGTCATTTTTGAAAAGCCAATTGCGGTGTTTATGATTGTCCCAGACTATGATTCTAGTAATCATGTCATTGCTTCTATTTTTATTAGACAGTTATATTTTGTTCTCGCTAAGTATGCGGGATTAGCTCGTGGGGGGAAGTGTCATAGAGAAGTAGTCTTTATTTTGGATGAATTTGGAAATATGCCACCGATTGATGATATGGGGAATATTGTGACGGTATGTTTAGGGCGAAATATTCGTTTTAACCTCATCGTGCAAGCTCTTCCACAATTAAAAATGAAATATGGAGACGCAAGTACAACGATTCAGGATAATTGCGGAAATCAAATCTATATTCAATCTGGGAATAAAGAAACCGCCAAAGAAATATCCGAAAAGTTAGGGAATCAAACAATTAATTCGTTGTCTCGAAGTGGAAAAGGATTGTCTATTGATAAGAGTAAAACGGAAGGAATCGATACGAAACCATTATTAACACCAACTGAGTTAATGAGATTCCAAGAAGGGGAAAGCGCCGTTATACGTTTTATGAAGCGCCGAGATAATAAATTTGAAAAGATAGAGCCTTTCCCGATTCTAAACCGAGGAAAAACGGTTATGAAATATCGCTGGGAATACTTAGGGGACGATTTTGATACAGATCAATCTATTTTAGATATCGATATTCGTTCTTTACATGAATATGTGAATCCAAGGGATCTTATTATTGACTTCTTCCCAAAACAAGAAGAGGAACCACCTGAACAAACAGAGGAACAAAAATCAAATGTAGCAGTATCCGAACCAGAACCTGTGCCGATTCTCTCAGAAGAGGTTCCGGAGGAACCACAATTTGCGGATATTGATGAGGATATTGAGATTCCTGAAGAAGCGTATGCATCTGAATCAGTTCCAGTGCATGAATCAGAACCTTCTAGTCCATTTGAACCACTTACCTTAGAAAATTGGAAGCACAAAACAGCAGAAGAATTTTTTGAAACACATCGTTCTATTTGGAGCATTATTGAAAAACAATGTATGAGGCAATGGAATAAGTCATTAGCGGATATTCAAGCCAGTACGATGGATACATTCATTGACGATTTGAAAATATTAGTGACAACAGGACAAATTGATAAGAACATTTATCGGTTGATTAACGGGAAATATGGTGAAGTTATGGATAGTTTACTAGAAAAAGAAGGCGTGAAGGAGGAAGTGTGATGCAGGTAACCAATCCCTTACAACATATTTTACAAGTTTACGGGAAACAAGTAACAGCGGGAAGAGAAGTAATGATCGGGCTTACAAATGGTGTTGTGGTTTTACAACCAGGAGGAGTCGGTGAAGCGCCGATTGTCATTCGGGTAGATGAAATAGATGAGCATTTTGATATGACCATACAAGATGTATTCGGAGCGTAAAGGAGGAAGCTGAAACGATGAATGATGAAAAAGTCTTGGAAACATTGAAGATGTTTAATGATTATTTAGAAATAGGTGGCTTTATCAATTATATACTCCGTTCAATTGGATGGATGATTATCATGGGATTGTCATACCTGGTAGATGCATTAGAAGGAATTACAGATAAAATTCTTTTGGTAAAAACGTTGTTTGCTTCAGAAGAAATACAGTCATTTGTGCGAGATTTCCAACCCGTTTTATATGTACTATTCGCTTTTTCGCTCGTTTATATTGGATACACATTGATATTTAATAGAAAGACGAATCGAGAACAAATTGCAGTCAACATTTTTATCAGTATGGGTGTAATTGTGTTACTGAGTACAGCTATGATGCAAGCAGATAAGTTTACAGATAAAGCGATTAAGGCAGTGGATCTTAAAGGAAGTGGAACAACAAGTGAAAAAATCATAAAAGATGGTCTCACGGATGTAGCGCAGTTTGACATAGAAAAATGGAAAACTACAAAACTGAAAGAGCCTAATAAAATTCCACAAGAGAACATTAGAAGAATTGATATTTTAGAGAAAATAGATAAGGGTTTTAAAATAGATAAAGATACAGATTTATCAGGTGATGGAAAAAAAATCTTAGAAAAGAAAATGAGTATTGCACCAAATGGAAAAGAAGTACTTATAGATTTGAAAAATGGATGGTTTGATTTTTGGCCAGATAAATATTATCGCTGGGACTGGGATTTCTGGAAAATCGCTCCGTCTCTGTTTGTCATTGGTATGACACTGTTATTTACAGCAATCAAACTTGGGAAATTGTGCTTTGAACTAGCTTTCAGCTACATTCTAGCAAACTTAGTTGCACCGGCAGATGTGGCAAACGGACAGAAGACAAAGCATATTCTTCTTAATATCTTAAATTCTTTTTTAATTATGATTATGATCTTTATTTCATTAAAACTCTACCTTATCGGCATGAATTATATTCATGAAAATGTAGATGGGATTGCTTACGTCTTGGCTTTAGTTTGTTTGAGTCTTGCGGTCGTAGATGGTCCGGTTATTTGTGAACGTATATTTGGTATTGATGCGGGGCTTAAAAATGGCTGGGGAGTCGTTGCAGGTGGATATGCACTTGGAAAGGGAATCAGTAAAGCAACCGGCAATATAGCGTCCAAAGCTGGTAACATGTTAAAAAGTACAGGTAATGGTGCATTACAAGCAGGTGCGGGTGCCGCCGGCGTCGCAAGTGGATATAAAAATGCAGGGAAAACAAATGGTGGAGAGCAAAAGGATCAGAAACAAGGAAAGGAACAACAGGGTAAGGAAAATGGGAAAGAAAGCAAAGAAAAACAAGGCGATGCCGATGGCGGGGCAAATGGAACTGGTAATTCATCTTTACAAAATGAAATGAGTGAATCAGGTTCTGGAACAGAAAATAGTCAAGCGTCCCAAGGCGAGGCAGGCGGTGGCGCTACGTCCTTGCAAGATGAAATGAAATCATCTGGTTTTGATAAAGATGATAAAAATGGAGGACAGGGTTCTTCAGCTAATCTTACAAAAAATACAGCAAGCGGAGGAGCACCAACAAGTGCGTCAGGAGGATCTCAATCAGGTGGAGGAGCACCAACAAGTGCGTCAGGAGGATCTCAATCAGGTGGAGGAGCACCAACAAGTGCATCAGGAGGATCTCAATCAGGAGGTAGCGGGGCACCAACAAGTGCATCAGGAGGATCTCAATCAGGTAGTAGCGGAGCACCATCAGGTGCATCAGGAACACCTCAATCGGGTAGTAGCGGAGTACCAACAAGTGCACCAGAACCGTCACAATCAAGTCATAGCGGAACATCATCAAGCGGTGAGAGTTCTTCAGGTTCATCTCGTCCAGTAGATACAGCGCCATCTTCTACAAATGATATCCCAGCACCGCAAAGAGAAAATCGTACAATTGGACAATATGCAAAGGATCGCCTTTCCAATGCTTTTCATAATTCTCCAACAGTACAACAGACAAAACGTTCTTATCAGCTTGGACAAAATACAGGGGAGAGTTTACGAAATAAACGCCAAAATAAGAATGAAAGTAAAAATCAAAATGTAAATCAGAATCCAAGGAAAGATCATAGAAAAGATGCATAAGCTAGGACACAGTAAGCATACAGGGAATGCTTATTTTTTTCGATTTTAAAATAGAAATGAGGAGGTTGCAGGTATGAATTATCAAATCGTAACACATATAAAGGTGAATAAAGGATCCCTTTCACCGTATGAAGTTCATGTGAAAGTTCTATATGAAGATCCTTTATTTGAATCACGTATACAAGAACTTGTAAAAAAGCATGATCCGGTTCTTTATACAAGTCGAAGAGATTTTCTGACGAGTTGGTTATTAAAGACCAAGTGGCATGTGTCTATTCTTAGCTTAGAGGCGGAAAGCAGAATGGATTTCATACGAAATAAAGATCCAATTGAGACTCTCATGAAGTTATCGCCTAAAAGATTTGATTTTCAAGAGGGATTGTATGCATTTAAACAGCGGTGTGATGCAGAAGAAGTAAGCATGAAAATGATGAATGTAATTGAAAAGTTTCTAGAAAAAGAGAGTGCAATCTATGCTCAGATTTAAATGTGGTTTAGGAGGAAATAAAAATGGCAAATTATAATATCCCGAAAGAAATACGAACGGAATTAAAGATTAACAAAGCATTATTTTTATTTGATCTACTGTTTATTATTGGACTTGTGGTTTTCACCATGACAACGAAGCCTTTGGTTCATCCCATGTTTCAAATTCCATATTATATTTTTATGTTCATCATAGGAGTAATTTTGATTGTTCGTCCAAATACAAATCCACAAAAGCGGATGTTTGAGGCATTGTTTATTGCACTAGCCAGAAAACGTTCTACGTATTGTGCAATTGACCAGGAACAAGACTGAAGGAGGAAATGGGATGGCATTATTCAATGAAAAGGAAATGAATAGACAGGTAGAAAAGAAGAGCGAAACCAAATCTTCTCCGCAACCACCAAAACAAGAAAAGAAACCAGGCGAGGTAGTAAAAATAAAAGGATTTCAAGAAAAGAAAGAAACGCAACCGGTTGTTACTTCTTTGAGAGAAGAAGTCATGCCGGTGAAGAAGGCAAAGAAAAATATGATGCAACATCTGGGCAATAAGAAGCAAGAGGTTGTACAAAAAACAGCGAAGATTGACGAGGCTTCGGGAAGACAAGGGAAGAAGGAAAAAGAGAAAAAAGTAAAAAAAGCCAAAAAGAAAGAAAAACCACCTCATATAAAAAAGAGTATTGCGGAGATTATCCCGATTATTGATATGACAGAATCGGGTGTTTTTGAATTTCGGGAAGAACAAGGTTTTGTGGATATCTTACAGATCCAGGGGACAGATATTTACTCCATGAACGAGGAAGAAGCTGAATTCGCTATTTATCACCTTGCACACTATTACCAATCGTATCAAGAGTCCATCAAGATTGTATCTATGAATTTTCCAGTTTCTACGGAACCGCAACAACGTTTTCTACTCAAGAAGATTGAAGCATGTCAGAATCCATTATACGAGCGTTTCCTCGTAGAAAAATTGAAAGAACTTCAGTATTTAGAGTGGGGGCGTACAAACCGGGAGTACTTTTTATTTGTGTATGGTGAGAATGAACTGGTTGTAAAAGAACGGGTAGAATCATCGAAACGGTACTTGCAACGATGCATACCATTACTAGAGATGGAAGAGGAAAAGAAAATAGAAATTTTATATAAATTGCATAATCAAAACTCAAAAATTGGTTCGAAAAAATAAGAAGAGGTGATGGGCATGTCTGTACTTAACTTTTTAAAGAGAAAACAAAAGAAAGAAGAGAAAAAAGAAAAGAAAAAGATAAATCCGAATTTGGTTGCCAAGATTCAACCGCAAGGCGGAATCAAATTTCCGGAATTATGTGTCCAAAATGGAGATGGATTACAAACGTGTATTCATGTATATGGCTATCAAACTACGGTAAATGACTTTTGGCAAGAGCCTATTATGAATATACCGAATGTGATTACAACGTTAGATATCATAAGTGACAGCCGAAAAGTAGTGATTGAATCCATTAATAAATCAATGGCGGAACAAAGCGTTCGACATGCGAACGCAAAAGAAAATATTGAACGAATTGAAGCGGAACAACAGTTTAACGAGTTAGAACAGTTGTATCAACAAGTATCAAAAGGCGAAGTACTGAAACGAGTTCATTTACGTCTCTATATTTCGGCACGAACAATGGCAGAGCTAGAAAAACAAGCAAAAGAGGTCATGGAAACACTAGAATCTTATAACTTCAGAGGTGCCATTTTCTTAAATGAACAAGAACATGAATGGGCTTCCCTTACATCAAGTTTTGAGATGCAAAAGCAATATATTAATAAACGAAATGGGAAAGAAGTACCGGCTCTTTCTTTAGCGGGAGGTTTTCCATTTCACTTTACATTTCTAAATGATCCATACGGTATTTACTATGGCACAACCAAAACAAAAGGGAGTGTCATTTTTGATTTGTTTCATAAAGACAAACAGCGTAAAAGTTACAATGGTGTTGTAATTGGAAAGATGGGAGTCGGAAAATCTACCTTATTGAAAAAAATTATGAGTGATAATGCGATGAAGGGATATAAGATTCGAGGATTTGATATTACAGGTGAATTTGAAGATATTGTACAGGAGTATAGCGGGAAACAAATTGCACTAGATGGATCGCAAGGACAAATCAATCCGCTTCAAGTTTATAAAACGGCAGAAACGGAAGAGGTATCTTTTACTCAGCATTTATCCAAAATGAGTGTCTTTTATCGTTTTATTGCACCTGAGGCAAAAGATGATGAAATTAAAGAGTATGAGAACTTACTTCGTAAAATGTATGTGCAACAGGAATTATGGAGTGATGAGCTAGGTGCGCAAAATAATATTACAAGTTTACCAGCAAAGGAGTATCCTATTTTCTCAGGTTATTTACATCTTGTTCGTACAGAATTATATGAAGATATAGAGGCGGGAATCCATCGTTCCAATGTGAGTGCTACTCGTAAGGAACGATTAGAACTCATTGAATTAAATCTAATAAATTTAGTTGATAATTATGGACACTTGTTCAATGGTGTATCAACGATAGACGATTTCTCAAAAGAGCAAATCGTCTTTTTTTCATTACGTCATCTTATGAGTTTGAAACCGGAAATCTATCAAGCGCAGATCTTCAGTGTCATGAATTTAATGTGGGATGAAATGTTGGAAAATGGAAAGCCACAGTGGAAAGCATTTGATAAAAAGGAAATTCAATTTGAAGATGTAATTCGCTATCTCATCATTATGGATGAAGCGCATCATTTGATTAATACAAGTGAACGGAGTCAACATGCCGTACAATTTACAATCAAGTTTAGCCGGGAAGCTCGTAAATATTTTGCTGGCATTGTATTCGCCAGTCACTCGATTCGTGACTTCGTTCCAGAGGATGCTAGTCTGGCGGCAGTAGAAGAGATTAAGAAGTTATTTGAATTAACGCAGTACAAATTCATTATGCAACAAGATAGTAACAATCTGGATATGTTACGACGAGTATTTGCGGGGCAAATCAGTACAAGTGAATTGAATGAAATTCCGTTTTTACCAACAGGAGATGTCCTACTTTGCATTAGTGCTGTAAAGAATATTTTATTTAAAGTCGATGTGACAGAAGAAGAGTTAGCGTTGTTTGGAGGAGGGGCATAATTCATGCATCTTGTACTGAAGATTATTCCGAAAAAGTGGCTGATTATCATCGCTCTTAGTCTACTTTTTCTCCTTGGAACGATTCTTTTAGGAGCTACGATGGTACTCATCGGTGGAATGGAGGGAAATAAAAAACAAGGAAACATTACATACCCACAAGGAGGTGTGGGGACAGCAAATGTTTCGGCTGAAGTGTTGAAATGGGAACCGACAATTCGAAAATATGCCCAGCAATTCGGCATAGAAGGCTTCGTCCCGTTAATGCTTAGTCAAATGATGCAGGAGAGTGGCGGACGAGGACTTGATCCCATGCAGAGTTCCGAAGGTGCATATAATACTAAGTACTGTAAAGCACCAAACTGTATTACAGATCCAGATTATAGTATTTGGGCTGGTGTTCAAGAATTTAAGCATGCGATTGAGCGAGCGGGTGTAACGGGACCAGGAGATATGGATCACATTAAAACAGCTTTACAAGCCTACAACTTTGGAACAGGATTTTTCGATTTCATTGCAAAAAACGGTGGAAAATACACAAAAGAATTAGCCATTCAATTCTCCGCAGAGCAATATCAAAAGGAAAAGCATACGGGAAAGTATCGTTGTGTACGTCCAGAAATGATTCCTTATAATGCATGTTACGGCGACGCGCTCTATGTTGATGCGGTGCTGAAATATTATACGCCAGGTGCACCAGTAAATGGTGGTGGAGGTAATGCAGGAGGCGGTTCTTCCGGCTCACAAGTTGCTGATGTTGGCCGTCAATGGATTGGACGTTCTACCTATGTATTTGGTGGTGGTCGAAACACAACTGACATCGCAATGGGCATCTTTGATTGTAGTAGTTTTGTACGCTGGGCATTTGAACAAGTGGGAATGAATGTGAGTTCAATTGGAAGTGTAAGTACAGAAACTTTGAATAAAATTGGGACGCAAATTTCACCAATGGAGATGAAAGCCGGTGATGTCATTTTCTTTGATACGTATAAGCATGATGGTCATGTTGGAATTGTAATTGACCAGAATACTTTCATTGGTTGTCAAACGAACAAGGGCGTTTCAATCGAAAATTTATCAAATCCATATTGGGGTAAAGTGTTTAAAGGACATGTGAGACGATATTAACAAAAATATAGCAAACCCAAATAATAGATGCAAGTTAAGGAGGCAAAATGAATGAGTGAGCCAATTGAAAAGGATAAAAGAAAATTCTGGTTTATAACGCTTGCAATTGTCATTGCGGGCGTTACTTTTTTGAACATCTTTTTGTATGCCAGTAATGATGAAACGGGCGATGTCAAACAATTAAAAGTCCAAAATCAGGTGTTGAAAACTGAAAATGATGAACTGAAAAAGAAAGTGAAAGAAACACTTCCTTCGGAACAGGAACAAGAGCGTCAAGCGTATCTTTCAACAGTAGAAAAATTTATTCAGTTATCGTTTCATCGAGAAAAACAAGGGTATGAGGAGCGAAGAGTACAAGCGAAAAAACTCATGAAGGAAGAAGTGTTTCAGCTCTTTTATCCAACGGATACATTTGAAATGGAAGATACATACGTATCTAAACCATCCGATATGAAGTTATATTTACAAGCCTATATGATTGGTGCTTCTCAGGTAGAAATCATTGCGGAATTTCAAAATACAGTGACCATTGGATCGCAAGGGAAAACGGATAAAACAAAAAATGTGATGAAAGTGACTGTGCAAAAAAATCAAGAGAATTGGCAAGTAACCAATGTAGAAGAACTATCAGTTCAAATCATTGCATCTTAAAAAAGTGAGGTGTGGAGTATATGGAAGTTGTGAACAGTGGCGTGAATTTAAGACGAAAAAAATCGTGGATATATGGTTTGATTGTAGGATTTATGTTTGTTGGTTTTTTCGGGTTCTTTACTTCGAAATTATATTTACCCTATGAAGAGCCGGTCTATCATACAGAGTTAAAAAATCCGGTTGCGTTATTTGGAAATCGAACAATGACAGTGGAGAGAAGAGCGTATGATCCAGTTTCTCATACAATAGAAATGTTTCTTCATATAGAGGGAGGAGATGGAGAACAATATCAGTTTCAAGCACAAGAAAAAGCAAATCCAAATCTTCAATTACCAGTGAAAGTTGTGTATCAGGATGATGAGAATTTCGTTGTACAGGTGAAAGAATTATCTCCGAAATGGCAAGCAGTTGCACTTGATGTGTTTGAAAAAAACAATCAAGATGTGACGCTAGAAACAAAGCAAAAGACTGAAGAAGAAAAAGAAGCTTCAAAAGAAGATGACAAGCAAACGTTCTTAAAATCATTCTTCTCCGATCAAGATAAAACAAAAGTAGAAGAGGGAATTTCACAAAAAAGCAAAGGCTCTTATGCGAAAGTATTTATTGGTATCGAGCAAAAAATATTAAAAGAAAAAGTAAAACAATACGATGCGGTGATGAAACAAGAAGTGTCTAAACAAACACAATGGCAAGAGCAAATAACGGAATGGAAGAATGATTCTAAGTATCAAACTGAAACTGAAAAGATGGAAACAGATGCAAAAATTAATTCAAAAGAAACGAATATTAAGCAATCAAAAGACAAGGTTGAACTATATAAATGGGAGCAAGGGCAAATCAAAGAAAAGATTAAAAAATTAGATGAGAAGGCAAAAGATGTGGAGCGTTTATAAAAAAGTTGGGTCAACAGCACCTCAACATCAAGGGTTTTTGGGTCAACAGTACCTCAACATTTGGGTCAACAGCACCTCAACATCAAGGGTTTTTGGGTCAACAGCACCTCAACATTTGGGTCAACAGGACATCAACATCAGGCGTTTTTGAGTCAACAGCACCTCAACACTTGAGTTACTTTCTTGTACCCACGGTTTCGCTAGGCTTTGCCTAGCTTCACACCCTAGGTGGGAACAAAAACCCCTTATGCTCTTCTCACTCTTTGTAGTGGAGATCCTGAATTTAGAGGAGGAAATGAAAATGGAGGTAAGAGTTCGAAATATGAATCCAGTTGCGGTGAAACGAATTGATGAAATCGCAAAGGCGAAAGGGCTTTCAAGAGATAAATTCTTACAAGGTCAATTGGAAACTTTAGCTTTTTATCGAGAACAACAAAATCGTGAATTGTATCTTCAACAGTTGCTCGAAAAAAATATCTATGCGATGGAAAGTTGTTTTGAAGCTGTAAAGGAGATGAATACATTTTTACAAATGATGACGCAGGATGATGAGGTATGAGTCAATCAACAAGTCCTTCACAAGTAACTGTGACCCCCGGTGTCGTGACCGTGTCCAAGTTTGTTACGGCGGATGGGAAAACATTTCAAGATTATGTGGAGTATGTTGACCGGGAAGATGCAAAAAGAGAAGGCGAAGCGCATGAGAAAATGTTTTCTCTGTATCAAGACTATATGGGAGATACGGAGAAGACATCTTCACTCTTTACGGAGCATAGTAACGGTTTAAAGGAAAATGAAAAGAAGGACCTTAAAAAGGTATTCCAGCTCGCACAAAAAAATAAGAGTATTATGTGGCAAGATGTGATCACATTTGATAATCATTGGCTAGCAGAACACGGCGTGTATGATCCCAGGACACGTACTGTAGATGAAACAAAGTTGATGGATGTCACCAGGTTAGCGATGAAAGAAATGTTGAAAAGAGAACGGTTAGAACATACGGCAGTTTGGTCAGGAGCGATTCACTATAATACGGATAACCTTCATATTCATGTTGCAACTGTTGAACCATTTCCAACGAGAGATCGTGGGAAGCGAAAACAAAAAACGTTGGATGCGATGAAGGGGAAAGTTGTTCAAAATATTATGGATCGTGGTCAGGAACAAAAACAGATTAATGATCTGATTCGAAAGAATATGGTTGCAAAAAAGAAAGAAGATTCCACTTTAACATGGCGCAATCGAGAATTGAAACCATTGTTCCAGTTTATTTATCGTCGTTTACCAGAGGACAAAAGACAATGGCAATACAGCTACAATACATTGAGCCCACTACGTCCTCATCTTGATGCATTAACGCAAAAATATATCGAAAAGCATCATAAGGAAGATTATAAACAGTTTCTTCAAAAGTTAGATAAAGAAGTGGATGTGCTCAAGAAAGCGTATGGAGAAGGTTCAGGTGATAAGAAGCGATATGAAAATTATAAGGAAAATAAAATTGAAGAGCTTCATAAACGGATGGGAAATGCATTTTTACAAGAGATGAAAGCGTACGATAAGGAAAGACAGCGTATTGATAAAATGTTAGATCAAAATCCTAGAAAGCAAAAAAACTTCCAGCAAAATGTTTCCATGCAATATGCACTCAAAAAGATGGAGGGCGCATTTAAAAGTGAGTATGAGAGCTGGAAGAACCAACGTTATTATGAACGCCTTCAGAGAGATATTCAACAACAAAATGAGAGGGGATACGAACGATGAATAAGATTAGAAGAGTATTTTCTATTGATGAGGAAACAGATCAATATATCACAGCTTATATGGAAGAACATAAAATTCGAAATGGTTATAACGGTGACGCAATCGTTCGGATTTGTAAGGAACATAAAGAAGCCAAACAACAAGAATGGTCGCTTCGATACATTACAGAAATTGTGACAAAACATCTTCACGAAGTATTAAAAGAAGAGCTGACAAAAATCCGACTCGGAACAAATAATGCAGATAAAAATACGCAAATGTTAATTGAGTATATGAATGGTATTTACGATCATGAAAAGTATCAAGGTGTTTGCACAACTGATATCGAAGAAACAGAAGCGACACAACATATAAGAAAAGTAGTGGAGGATAGAATTGCACATAAAAGACAAAAGAAGATAGATCATCAAGCTTCAAGAGGGCAACAACAAGGAGAAGAGTTTGTTCCAGTAGAGGAGGTGAATTTATAAGGAGAGGTTGGTATATGTAAGGGAAAAGGATAAAGTTCAGCGAATAAAAACAAATTTTTAACATAAAAGGAGCAAAAGAGATGCTATTGTTTCATGAAGAAATTGAACTTGGAATTATTAAATCTATTGGCGAAAGAGAAGTCACTTTTCAAGTCCGAAATCAGGAGGTTACAGTCCAATTAACAGAAGAGGAAGAACAAGAGTTATTTAATTATATTGAGCTCCCAGAAAATGATTTACTCATTCCCCTCAACATGAAAACTCATAAAATATGTGTTCCAACAGATTTAGAAACCTGGAATGAAGAAACAATGGATGAATTAATAGAAGCTTCATCAAAGGGAGCGGAAATCGATGAGTAAAAAGCGTTCCCCAGTTTCATTTGAAGAGAAAAAGCAAAAAGTAGAAGCACTAACAAAGAAGATGGAAAAAAGTATAGAAGGTTACTTTCGTTCACCAGGAGATTTAAAAGAGTATTTATCATTTATGGCAAAGTTTTATCGCTATTCACCATCTAACATTGCATTAATACAGAGTCAATTTGAGGGATCCAGAGCCGTGGGTTCCTTTTCTTTTTGGAAAGAAAAAGGGTTTACGGTACAGAAAGGTGAGAAGGGAATTCAGATCCTTGTTCCGAACCAGACAACAGCAAAGTTTAAAGACAAAACGGGAACTTGGAAACCTGTTGCAAAAGCAAATGAAGAAGAGAAAAAACAGATTGAATCTAAAAAGGTAGAAGTCAAACCAGGTCGATTATATTTCTCTGTCGGCTATGTGTTTGATGTGTCTCAGACGAACGTAAAATCTGAAGATTTACCCCGTATTTTTCCAAATCGTTGGCTAGAAGGAAGCGTAGGGGATTACAAGAGTTTATACAAAGGAATGGAAGCTATTGCTGAAAAAAACGGTGTGAAAATTATTGAGCCAAAACAAGAACTTGGGGTCGCAAAGGGGGTGAGCTATACCTTAACGAAAGAGGTTGCTTTGAATCCGAGGAATAGTGAATTGCAAAATGTAAAAACGCTTCTTCATGAGCTAACGCATGCAAAACTCCATACAGCAGAAACGCATATGAATTACACAGCACCAGAAAAAGAATTTCAAGCTGAAATGACAGCTTATACCGTTTCTTCTTATTTTGGAATTAATACAAGTGAGTATTCGTTAGGATACTTAGCCAACTGGACGCAAGGAAAAGAGTTAAAAGATAAATCCAAGTTACTAAAAGAAGTACATGAAACATCTACTGAGTTTATTGAAACCATTGAAAACACTTTGAAAAAAGAGAAAGAACAAATACACGGAAAAGAGGTGGATGGTATGGTAAAAACAGAGCCAAATATCAATGGAAAGAGAGAAGAAAAAAATATTTTCTTAATGAAATATGGAGCGATAGGTCATACAGAGCAAGAGATTGTATCTGTTGCGGAATTAAGAGAAAAAGTTTCAAGAGACACATCATTTAATGTTGTTGAAAATGCAGAGGAATTGAGTGATAAAGAGTTCTTGAAATCATTTAATGAGTCGAATGAAGAAAGGTTTATCGCTTTAAATCAAGATGAAATTAATTGTCCAATGATGATTGTTCAGTGGTCTGAGAGTGCTGAGTTTAAAAGTAATCAAATGATTCCTTTTGGTGAAGCAAATGAAAAAATGAAAGACTATATTCGTGGAATTGAGTTGGCAAAAGAGGAAGCAAAATTAAAAGGGGAATATGTACCATATGAAAAAACAAGATATCATGTAGTAATTCCTAGAGAAGTGGATACAGATTTTCAACGTATGGAAATTATCACTCCTGACCGCTTAGATTTAGGCGATGGAGATTATAAGTCTCCATATGAACAAATATTAAACGAAAAACGGTCTTTATCAGATGAGGTGAAACAAGCCTTACGAGATGATGTAATAGAACATACGCCTATGGAACCAGCAGAGGAGAAAATGATTTCCATGTTCAGGGACGGAGAGTATGAGCATATTTCTATTCGTGAATTAAAAGAAAGAGAAGCCAGAGAAGCAGGCTTAGTGTATGAAGCAGATGGTAGTGAAATAGAACCAGCGTATAAAACGCCGCTAGTGACAATTGAAATAATGAGATATCCAGAAGATGAAACAGTAGGGATTGTGCATATGATGGATGCTGTTTCAAAAGATATACATCATGTGCCAGTGTTACATCCAGATTCATCAAACCGTGATTTATTTGTGCCTTTAATGAGAGATAATGGTGAACGAGAAAAGTTTCCTTTGGATATGGTGTTGAAAGAAAAATTAAACAAAAAAGTCCAGAATTCGATTTTTGATAGAGGGAATCAATCATTTGTCGTACATCAGAATGATGCAAATATGAAATTACATGAAATTGTGAGAACAGAGCGATATGGTACTTTAGTTGATAAAGAAAAGGAGCAAGAAAATCCAACGTTTAGTGAAAAAGAAGTTGAATTTTATAAAGAGGTAAAGAAAGAAGGATATGCACCTATTGACTCGTTAGAACAAAAATTACAGCCATTACCGCATACGGCCAAACATGTTACGGATTCTATGGAAAAAGAATTGAGTGGAAAATATGAGACTTTTAAGCGTGCACAATCTCATGAAACAGTAAACGATATTGATAGTATTATTCATCGTGTACAGGTGGAAGAACGTTATTTTGCAACGAAACATGTAGCAATTGATAATGAACTCATCACACAAGAGTCTGTCGCACAATTAGAACATAAAGTGCAAGAAAAGTTGAATAAAGAAGGAGTTACGGCTACAAAACAAACCGCATCTAAAGTGGTTGATGGAGAAAAACAATTTGAACCATTCTCGAATTTTAAGCAGTTCCAAAATGTAGCAAAGAAAAAGAAACAAGAAGTGGAATTAGAGCGATAAATGGATTGTTTAAGTAACTAAATAAAGGAAAATTGTCATCACTTATCGTTGGGAGCGGAAAGTGATTTTTTATTTTAAAGGAGGAAGGTAAAAATGAGTATACAAGAACAAGTCAAACAAGAAGATGTAAAACATGCACTATATGAATATGCGATGAGTACGACTGGAAAGGAAAAAGGGCGGTTTCTAAAAGAGAATATGCATGAGGTGGAAAGAGGTGTTGAACCAGGTATGACTCGACTGTCCTTCCCTTCTGTCACCAGCGATATGAACTGGGGACAAGGGGATGTGACAGTTGATATTCATCATGATAGTGGGAGCGTAAAAGTATATGTACAGGATATAGATGGTGAAGACTGGGGGAAATCTTCTCTTCGCTTTAAGGGAGAAAAAGCATTATCTGATGTGATAAAAGAACAAGAGGGAAAACAAAATGAAACACATCAAATTGTAAAAAATGTACCGAAAGAATTAGAAACTCGATACCGAGCATTTGTAGAAGCTAAAAGACAAGAAGATGAATATAATACAGACAGTATGATGAGAGTGATGCGTGCAGAAGACAAATATACGACATTACGGCAGAAAGCAATTGAACAAGGAATGATAGGTGAATCATCCATTCAAAGGATGGAATATAAGGTAGAAAAGTCTTTTGAGCCTTTAGAACAATTACAGACAAAAGATAAGGTAATGGTACCAAAAGAAAATCCGAAAGATTCTTATAAAGAGTCATTTAAGGAACAAGTACTAGAAGAGATTGCTCCTTCTCAGGATGAGACACGTTACAAGGAACAGTACCAGGCGCAAGTGTTGGCGATGCTGGGAATCGATAAAGAAAAAGCATCTGATCCCAAAAAACAGGCATCAAAAGAAGCGAAAAAGGAAGATAGCCCAGGGAAACAAGAGGAAAAGTATGCAAAAAGTCGTGAAGAACGGGTCAAAGAAATGAAAGAGTTTGAGAAAACACATTCCTATCCTGAAGTATATCGGTTAAAAAAAGAAGCTCTTCAGGAATTGAAAGGGTTGAATCTAACAGATTTCCAACGGGAAAAATTATCAAACATAGAAAAAGCCCTGGATAACGAGAAGCAAGAATACGATAAAAATAGTAAAAAAGAATCCAGTAAGGAGGAAGAACCGAAGAAACAAAACAAATTTTCACAGATTTTTCATCAGTTTAAAAACGTAAAAAAGAAAGAACAGCCAAAAGAAACGGAAATGGAACGTTCCTAATAAATACATTGTAAGAAGGGTACTGTTAAACAGTACTCTTCTTCTTTTTAACAGTGAAAGGGGAGAAAAGAATGGTAAATATCGTTGAGATTGTAGACGTCGATTATAGAGGCGTATGGGCAGAAACAAAAGATACAGAAGAACTAATTTTTATTACTTTACCAAAAGAAGAAATCCAGGTTGTACGTGAAATACTGTCAGAGAAAAAACAAATGTATGTCTTTCTGCAGAAAGACTGGGAATGGAGAAAGATGTCATGAATCCATGGTTATTTGCTGGTTGTATGTTGCTTGTGGTCGTGGCAATGAACATTTGCATATGGATGGGGCAATGTGCGGTAAAACGCCTCAAAATACGAAAAATGAAGCGTCAAAATTAAAGATTTTACATAAATGAGGAGGAATAGAGGATGAGAAAAACATTATTTATTGCAGAAAAGCCGAAAGTTGCATACGAATTATTGAAATCACCACGTTTCCGAAATTCAGAAAAGCATATGGGTAGTAAACCGTATTATGGGTATTTTGAAAACCAGGAATATATTATTAGTTGGTGTTCGGGTCATTTATTAGAGCTGAAGCATCCAGAAGAAATGGATGAAAAATACAAAGAATTTAAGTTTGAACATTTACCTATATTAGTAGAACCAGAGTATAAGGTGAAACCGGATTATATCGAACAAATCAATACTTTAGTAGATCTGTTGCAACGACATGATGTGGATCATGTGGTCAATGCCTGTGATTGTGATAAAGAAGGTGAGCTTATTTATCGCGAAATGTATGAGTACGCAGGCGTAAATAAACGCCAATCTCGCCTGTTTCTCGCTTCTTACGAACCGGCAGAGTTAGAGGCTGGATTGAATCGATTAGAACCAGGGGAAAACTATGATGGACTTGCAAACTCCGCAAAAGCTAGGCAATACCTGGACTATCTTCTTGGAATCAATGTAACGAGAGGATGCACAACAAAACTTGCTAAAAATCAGTTCTTATTGGCAACGGGGCGTGTGCAAATGTGCCTGTTACATGAGATTTGGCAACGTGAGGTAGCGATAGAGAATTATAGAGAGCAAACCTACTATAATTTGAAGCTCATCACAGACAGTGGCTTAGAGGCAGTTATGAAGACAGAAGACCAGTTATTAGATCCGGCTCCTTTGCAAAAGCTTGGTGCAAAATTAGTTGGTACGGAATTAAGAGTAACAGAGTTTAAAGAGAATACGAGAAAGAAGAAACCAAAATTATTATATAACCTGACGGATCTGTATAAAGAGGCGCATTCGAAATTAAAAGTGAGTGCAGAAACCGCAAAAAAACATATTCAGAGTTTATATGAAGAAGGTTGGATTTCCTATCCTCGTTCATCGTCCAGGCATTTGCCAACGGAAAAGGTAGGCAGAGTACAAGAAGTATTCCAAGCCTTGCAGTCTACCAATTATGCGGATTTGGTGCGACTTGTAGATACGCATACGATTACAGAAAAACATGCCACTTTTAACGATGAACTTGTAGATAGTCACTTTGCCATCATCCCGACAACAAAACCATATAACGGGACCAACAGAAAACCATTAGAAATTCAATTATATGACCTTATAGTGAAACGATTTATTGGAAACTTTATGCCACCGGCTGTTTATTTGGTACGTGAGGTACAGTTTATAGATCAAGAGGAAAACATATATAGTGCAAAAGAGAAGGTTCTTCAAGAGAAGGGATTTTTAAGCGTATTTCATGAGGACATGGAAGAAGGTTCTGTGGAAAGCTTTCAAATCCCTTTTTTATATGAGGGGGACACATTCAGTATCGTAAAACATGACTTAATTCAGTCGAAAACAAAGAAACCAGCATTTCATACGGAAAGCTCGATTCTAACGTTTATGGAGACCGCAGGTCGTAAATTAGATGATGACCATTTAAAAGAGTTAATGAAAGGAAAACGGATTGGAACAGTCGCAACAGAAGAGACCTTTATTCCAAAACTCGCAACGAGAAATTACATCACAGTTACCAATGGCCAAATTCGTACTACGAAAATTGGTCGTGCATTTGTAGAAAAATTTCCGATAGATGAAATCAAAAATCCAGCTTATACGGCTGAAATGGAAGGGATGATTCATATGATCGAAAAGAAAGAAATGCCATATGGTGAATTTGTGGAAAATACGAATACATTTGTAAAAGAAACAGTTGCAAAGCTTGGAGAAACAGAAGAAAAAGTAGCGGATGAAATGATTTTGAATTGGAGTCAACAAATTGAAGTATGTCGTTGCCCGTGCAGAAAGGGGAAAATTCTTCATAAAGGAAACTTTTATGGGTGCAGTAACTATCCAGAATGTGAGATCCGCATGCCAAAGAAAATTAAAGAGAAAGCCATTCCTGAAGCACAAGTAAAAAAGCTGTTTGAAAGTAAGAAAACGGATCTGTTAAAAGGCTTTAAATCTGGTGAGAAAGAGTTTTCAGCGTATTTAGTATTACGAGAAGGCAAAATACAATTCCAGTTTCCAACGACAGAAGAGCTATCTCTTGGTAAGTGTCCGGCATGTAAAAAAGGGGACATTCTTCACCGAAAAACATTTTTCGGGTGCACAGAATATAAAAATGGTTGTAAGTTCATGTTGCCAGCAAAAATTAAAGAAAAAGCCATTCCTACTTCCCAACTCAAGAAGATTCTGAAGGGGCAATGTTCAGACTTCATTCAAGGATTTAAAGGAGAAAAGGGTGAATTTACAGCAGCACTCTATTTGGATAAGGAGGGTTTAAAGTTTCGTTTTCCAACGATGGAAGATCGTACACTAGGGAAATGTCCTATTTGCAAGAGCCGAGTCATTGTAGGAAAAACGAACTACTTATGTGAACAATATAAAAAGACTTGTGAATTTATCGTTCCAGGAGTCGTGTCTGGAAAGAAAATTAGTAGTAACAATGTGATCAAATTATTAGAAAAGAATATGACCGATCAAATTAAAGGATTTGAGTCCAAAAATACAGGAAAGAAATTTGACGCTCGGTTATCCTACAGTACACAAGAAAAACGATTAAAATTCTTATTTGGAAAATAAATGATCTAGAGAACTGATACAAACAGTTCTCTTTTTTTATTCTTGAAACCATTCACAACAAGGGGGGTGCCAACATGACATATCGACTAGCAGAGGAGGAAGTCATGAAAGCAAAAGATGTGGATTTGTTGTCGTACTTAGAGGCTAAAGGGGAGAAATTTCAAAAAGAGGGCAACTATCACCGGCATACGGAGCATGATAGCCTGATTATTCGAGATAATATGTTTGTATGGAATAGCCGAGGAGAGAAAGGATATGGAGCCATTAGTTTCGCAAGAATGTACTATGGTATGTCTTTTCAAGAAGCTGTCCGTGATGTGAATCATGGTGATTATCCGACCTTTACACCTTCTAAGGAAGGAGAGAAGAAACAAGATGAGCCATTTCGTTATCCAGGGCATTTAGAAGTTAAGGATAAACAAGCGATTAAGCAATATTTAACCCAGGAACGTAAAATCGATTCCCGTTTAGTGAATTGGCTGATTGGGCAGGATCTCATTGCACAAGATAAAAAGAAGAATGTTGTGTTTAAGTGGCGGGAACAAGGTGGAACAGGAGATATAGTAGGTGCAGAACGACAAGGTACGGTCAAAATGGAGAATAAGCGAGGCTCTTTCAAACAAATCTTACCGAATGGAAAACCGCATACAGGATTTACAGTGGATGTTGGGAAACCAACATCCATTTATTATTTTGAGAGTCCGATTGACCTTCTTTCGTATTGGACGTTACAGCAAAACCGTCTTCAAAATGCAAGGTTAGTCAGTATGAATGGTCTGAAAATGAAGACGGTTCTACGTACATTTAAAGGAGCAAAAGATGAAGGACTTCCCGTGAATCGAATTGTCCTCGCAGTAGATAATGATAAAGCAGGGAAAGAATTTACGGCAAAGATGGGGGCTTTAACGATTACACCACGTGTCCAAATGCATCTTCCACCACAGGAGAAAGATTGGAATGATGTACTGAAAGCAGTCATACAATCAACAGAAAAACAGCAACAGTCTCATATACAACCGCAGGTACAGCAAAAGAAACAAGCGGTACAAATACAGAAAAAGGAGATGGAACGAAGTGTCTAATACATTAGCGATGCCAGGAATACTACAGCTTTTTTTGTATGGAATAGGTCTATATATTATCTTTCATATCTTAAAATGGAGTTTTGGAAAAATACATGAAATTCGAATCTTGAAGAGGATGGCAAAGTCGGGGATCCAGTTCATTGATAAAATGGATGGGTTTCAATTTGAAGTGTATCTAAAGGCTCTCTTTCGAGAACTTGGATACCGTCCAGAGGTTACAAAGCGTTCTTGTGACTACGGCGTGGACGTCATATTAAAAGGGAAAAATCGTATTGTTATTCAGGCGAAACGATATGGAATAAAGAACCGAGTTGGGATTCGAGCTGTGCAAGAAGTATATGCCGGAAAAGCATACTATAAGGCTGATGAGGCGTGGATCGTAACCAATAGTGTATTTACAAAACAAGCGGAAGAACTAGCAAGAGTATGCCAGGTTAAACTCATAGATCGATTAGAACTTCAAAACTTGATTCATAAAGTAAATCCAGAACAAAAAGCAGAATATGTGTATCAGCAAGTAGATCCGGCAGAACGGAGATGTCCAGTTTGTAAAAATCAATTAGTAATTCGATATTCAAAGAAAAATGATAATAAGTTTTTTGGTTGCTCTCACTTTCCATCTTGTACACATACGGAAGCAGTCAATAAATGAGCTGAAAGGACTACATTCAGCTCATTTTTAATTTTATTCAAAAAAATGAAGCGCCTATAAAAACGGACTCTCAGATTACTCCGTATCGAATTTTATCATTAACCATAATACGATAAGTATCGGATGAATTAAAACCTTATTTAAAGTAGTATATGAACCTCAAATGATGTTTTGAAGTATTTCTTGTTAATTTATATAAATTTGCACTTATTCTTCTGTAATAAAAAATAAAAATTCAGAAAATTTAACATTTAGACCTTACAAGGTCGTGAGGAGAGGTTTATAATGACCTTATAAGAGCGGAGTTAATAAGGAGTGATTACAATGAAAAGAGGTCAGTTGAAGTAATCCAAGACTTAAGACATTTCCTTACAAAAGGTCAAATTGGTTTCGATTTTAGCAATTTTAAGTATTATCAAATGTTTTGCAATGCATTAGAAGCAACAGGTACTTCGTATCACTTGGAGGTCAATGATCTAGAAAAAAATATGATAGTCATTAAAATGATGTAATGAAAAGGGGCGATGAATGATGAAGATTAATACGCCGGAGTGGTTGTCTTTAAGTAAGGAAATTAAGCTTAAACTCATCCGTTTGGCTATTCTTGAATCAAAATTTAAGTATCAAAAATAAAAACCCTTTGTTGCAAAAAGCAAACAAAGGGTATGTGAGTGAATGAGTATTCTACTGTGAAGGGAATCTAGCACATTCTCTTCACTAACCAGTATAGCATAAGAGGAAAACAACAAAGGAGATATTCATGAAAGAGATCGAAAAGTACATGACGCCAAGTGAAGCATCATTTCTTTGGGGAATTCCTCGTGAGACATTAAAACATAAATTTAGTCCCTCAGGAATGAACGAAAAACAGGTAGCAGAATTACAACGCATGTTAGATGAAGGATTAATTAAGTATTTTTTACAGCCAGGAGGAAAGCGAAAAGAATGGATTATTAGCCGTCAAGCTATGTATGAATGGTTTGGTGAACCTAAAAAATAAAGTGAGATAAGGGAGGAAATGAACATATGTCTTTAAATCGTATAATCTTAGTCGGTCGTCTTACGAAGAATCCCGATTTACGTTACACGCCAAATGGTGTTGCGGTTGCAACGTTTACGTTAGCTGTGAACAGACCGTTCATGAATCAGGGGCAAAGAGAAGCTGACTTTATTTCAGTGGTTATTTGGCGTAAACAGGCTGAGAATGTAGCAAACTATTTAAAGAAAGGTAGTTTAGCTGGGGTAGATGGTCGTCTTCAAACTCGTAATTATGAAGGGCAAGATGGGAAGCGTGTCTATGTAACTGAAGTTTTAGCAGAAAACGTTCAATTCTTAGAACCGAAAAATAGTTCCTATGAAAAAAAAGAGCAACCCTCTTCAAGTCCATATGCATATTCTGGTGTGAATAATTCAGGATCCCCTCGAAATAATGATCCATTCTCTAGTCCAGCAGGGAAGCCGATTGATATATCGGACGACGATCTACCATTCTAAGGTTTAGGGAGATCTTTGTACAAAAGAAGGAGACAATAGATGGAAGACACACAGTATCCCTTTTCACAAAGGTGTATTTGGGGATAACCTGTTACAATAAAAAATGGCATAGGGTATAAAAGATGAAGATATATAGACTGTACAAGGGAGAGATTATATGAAATCAACAGGAATAACTCGAAAAGTAGATGAATTAGGGCGTGTGGTAATCCCAAAAGAACTTAGGGATACTTTAGGTTTCAAAGAAAAAACTCCACTAGAGATTTTTGTAGAGGGAGAAAAAATTGTTTTACAAAAGTATCAACCTGTTGGTGTTTGTACAATAACAGGAGAAGTATCTGATAAAAATATTTCTTTAGCAGGTGGAAAGATTACGCTAAGCCCAGCAGGTGCAAAGCTTATAATGGAGGAATTACAGAAGAATCTTGTAAAATAATTGGCTCCTTTTAGAGGAGCTTTTTTAAGTTACATCTAAATAATTTCACGTACCATAATTATTAATAATAAAATCAGAGTTCTTCATCAAGGGATTCTTTCCCTTTTTTGAATTCGCTGTGCTACGATAGTTCTATATTCTCATTTTGACAGTAATAGGAGGCGTGTCTATGAAAAATCATATAAAAGTTAATGGACAGATTCGTCAAACAAATAAAAAATGGTCGCATCTCAGACAACAACAAAGAGAGCGCATTTCTAATTGGCTTCGAAGGGAATATACAAAATTTGTACAAGTAAATCATAGAAAACCAAAAAAATACGAGCATGACGAGATTCTTGGTGAAGTAATGGATCGAATAGAGGAACGTGAAATTTGGATCCCATATGGGGAAGTAAAAAGATATTATTTAAGTAAAATCGGTAAATGGTTTAGAAAAATAGAAAGTGAATTGGAATCACAAACACTCAATGATAAAAGACAGCAGGAATTAGAAAAAAAGGAAAGTCACTATATTTTTAAAGAGTGGTGTTCGCATACCTGGACAGATCCTGGCGATGGATAAATTCACTGTTCTTATGATGGTTCATGGTAAACAGCAACACATCTATAAACAAGCTATTTCAACGATTGCTACGTAATACATAATAGATTAATATAATTATTTCTCAATATTACATTATAGATATATTAGCTATAATATAAGTATTCTTTTTCTTGTTTATATATTTGTTGTTTCCTGTTGCAGAATCCTTATCATTAGGGTTCTTCTTTTTATTGTAGTACATAAAAAAAATTTTGTTCCCAAAATTTTTAAAGTTTCTAGTGTAAGCCGTATCCCTATTATTCTGGTACGACTCACAAAAATGTTCCCAAAAACAAAAGGTGAAAAAATATTCTGAAAACACATTTACACATACAATATTTGTAAGATATGATGAGGTTGTTATACAAATTATATATAAGAGGAGGCTGTTTATGAAAAAAAATATTTATCTAAAGTTGCTTTGTTAGCGTTATCTACATCTCTACTAATACCATCGAGTGCCGCATTCGGCGAAACTTCATCTACTGCTACATCTGGTCCTACAGAAAAAGCAAACTATAGTAAAGAATATCGAGAAAAACTTGATAACATGAAACCATTTATAGAAGCTTATGATAAAGATGGGAATTTAATTAAATCTTACTCTGAAGAGGAAATAAATCAACTTAGAAAAGAAATAATTGCTCCAGGTATTTATAAAGAACCAAAAGTTGATGGTACACCTTTTTCAGCTTCTTATGATGCAAATAATAACTTGATTAGTTCAACTGATAAAAATCTACAAAACTCTCACAGAGCTGCTTTAGAAAAAGTAAAAGCCGCTGGTTTAACTGTTTTTAATTATCCGGCAGCACAATTTAGTAATAATATTTGGGTTGGTGGGGGAAGAAATTTTTATAAACCGCAAAGTGTAGTTGTGGATGCTAAGAAAAAATTCCCTTTAATTGCTGTTCGAGTAATTCAAGGGAATTCAGAGGCAGGCTCTTTAAAAATTGGTGGTTTCTTAGGTGGGGTAAATGTTCCTGTTGGTCAGTTTACAAAAAGTGGAGGGAATTATCAAATTCAATTAAAAAATTTAGATCCAGATGGATACACTGTTTACCTTAATGGCGGACAAGTTTATTATTAAGTTTAACTGTTAGAAATATAAGAATCCTATATTTCAAGAAAAATAGGCTACTAAAAAAAACCGGAAAATAAATAATCCGGTTTTTTTATATGAAAGGGGTTTATGACAGATAAAATCGCATCTTCCACTCTTCTTAATTTTAAATATAGTTATTGATTAACTGGATTTTCACATTTCTACTAAGTTAAAAGTATCGTTTCACACAAACTCTTATTTCTATAACCTTTTAACTTCTCTTTTGGAAAACGATTAGGGTATAAATCATTTAACATTGCATAGGGGCTCCAACTCCAATATTTACCGAGAGGGGACTTTAATCCTTGCTTTGCCAACCATTTTGCAGAATATATTTTCAATAACTGTTCATCAGTTAATTGTTCTTTTTCTTCAATTGTCCATCTCAAAGCTTCTATTGCTGTGTGCTTTGTCCAAAAATTTTTGGGCGTTACAGCTAATTCCCATTCTTTAATACAGTTAGGATATGCATCATTGAACATCGCATAAGGACTTGATTGATATTTTTGAAGAGCTGTAGAGAATTTGAATTTCTTTATTATCTGTTGACTCCAGCTTTTTTTCACTTCATTTGTATCCCATCTTAAAACTTTTTCAATTAAATACCTTGTGACTCGTTTTGCCAATTCATTAGATTTGGGTGTTTTTTCCCATCCCCTCGAAAAGGGGGAATAAGAAAAACGCATTGTAAAAAGTCCTCATAAATAAAGACTTTTGGTTACTCTTAAGAATACGTGTTTCAAAACATATACAATTGTATTGACATATTTCAAATGTGTTTAAGTTGTATTTTTGAAATGAAAAAGTCTAAATTTTTAGCTATGTCATAAAGTGTACTTTTTGACACAGAGTATAATTTTTTAATTAATTAAGCTAATTCCCCCTTTTAGGCTTAGTGACAGGGTTCCTGCTGTAGACCGCAAAGTAAAATTGGAGAAATAATAAAACGCCCTATTTTTTTATTTCTTCAAGTCTTCTTCTATTGACTGCTCTGTATAAGGAACCTTGAGATATTCCAGTTGCTGAGACTATCTCCTTTATAGAATATTCTTTACTATCATACATCCGTAGCGCAACAGCAAGCTTTTCTTTATCCAACTTGGGTCTACCTAATGTTTTCCCACGCCTTTTACTTGCTTCGAGTCCTTCCTTTACTCTCTCAGCAATAAGGTTTCTTTCTAATTCAGCAATGACGCACATCATTTGGAACATGGCTTTCCCCGTAGAGGTTCTTGTATCCATATTTTCTTTTAAAGAAATGAATTGCACCCCCATCTCTTCCAATTGCTGAATAATGTTGAGGATATCCAATGTTTTACGTCCTAAACGTGAAATACTTTCCACTACAACTGAATCTCCTTGTCTGATTACATCAAACAGTTGGTGAAGTCCTTTTCGATCTTTAATCGTACCAGTAAACTTCTCTTTTATTATTTTTTTGCACCCATATTCAGTAAGAATATTAATTTGCCGATCTAAGTTTTGGTTAATAGTAGATACTCGAGCATAACCAATTATCATTTGTAACCTCCAGTAAACTTGTATATTTTTTATTTTACTAGAGGGGATCTTATTGTAAAGGTATTTGGTAATAATTTTGGTAATTATTTTTGGTAACCGATAATCTTAATAAAATCAAAGGTTAGTAGGGTGATGAAAAAGCGTTACAAAAATACTGGTTTTTGGTAATAGTATGTATTAACATGACAATAGGTTATTCAGCAATCGAGCCATTTAGTTTAACAAGCTGTGTTCCAATTAATTACTTTAATTAAATGGAATTTAATGTTAATATGGTAAAAATACTGGGGATTATTTTTATTAAGTTTTCTTTTATTTTTAATTAGTGAGATTCATCTATGGTTTATGTTAAAAAGAAGGTTTTAATATCAAAATAAAAATTTTCTTTAATAACTCAACATTTTTTATCACGCAAAATAAGTATTAAAAAAGTGCAAAATAATGTGGGGTGAGGATTTTGGTGAAAAGCATGGATTTAGCCTCCTAAAATAACAACAAATAATTTTAGGAGGCAAATATAATGAAATTTAATATAAAGTCTAAAGAATTTAGTCCATCAAAAAAGGAAGTATCTACAAGGATCTTAATGATGGTACTCGCTCTATCTGTACTTGTGGCTGCTATAACGGTTGATTTGGTCAATCCAGTTCTTCCACTTATAAGCGAAGATTTAGAAGCTTCGAAAGCTCAAGTCAGTTGGGTGGTAAGTGGTATAGCACTCGTACTTGCTATTGGCGTTCCCATTTATGGGCGTATGTCGGACTTTTTTGAGTTGAGAAAGCTGTTCTCTTTTGCCATTTTGATATTGACGATTGGAAGTCTTATCTGTGCACTTGCTCCTAACCTTCCCTTATTGGTTTTGGGACGAATGGTTCAAGGTGCTGGAATGTCAGCTATTCCGGTGCTTTCAGTTGTCGCCATTGCGAAGGTTTTTCCTGAAGGAAAACGAGGGGGTGCTCTGGGCCTCATAGCAGGATGTATCGGTGTCGGAACTGCTGCGGGTCCGATTTTTGGAGGATTAGTCGGTCAATTATTAGGTTGGCAATCTCTGTTCTGGTTCACGTTTTTGTTGTCCATCATTATCGTTCTCGGTGCACTCTATGCGCTCCCGACTATCACACCGATGTTAGAGGACGGGAGCCATCGGAGCTTTGATCTTATCGGTGGGATTTTGCTTGGACTTACAGTAGGTTTACTTCTTTTTGGCATAACACAGGGGGAGACGGTTGGTTTTTCTTCGTTCTCTTCGTTTGGTAGTCTAATTGGCTCTTTATTGGCTTTGTTAGGGTTTATCTGGCGCATTGTCACCGCAGAGAATCCATTTGTGCCTCCTGTCCTGTTCAAAAATAAGTATTATGTAAATTCGGTAATCGTAGCGTTTTTTTCGATGTTTGCCTATTTTGCAGTTCTTGTTTTCGTTCCATTGCTGGTCGTAGAAGTGAATGGACTCTCTCCTGGAGAGGCAGGAATGATACTATTGTCGGGAGGTGCGGCTGTGGCGATTTTTTCTCCTTTTGTTGGCCGTATTTCTGATCGTTTGGGGGCTAAACGTTTGATTATCGCAGGGCTGACAATTATGGGGATTTCAACTTTATTCTTGTCAACATTTGCTTCTGGAGCTTCTCCTATTTTGGTGTCAGCAGGAGTCCTAGGCGTAGGTATTGCCTTTGCGTTTATAAATTCCTCAGCCAATAATGCTGCGGTAAGTTCCCTAGTGAAAGAACAAGTCGGAGTGGGAATGGGAATTTTCCAGGGTGCTTTGTACCTTGGAGCAGGTACAGGGGCTGGAATTATTGGGGCAATATTATCAGCTCGACGAGAAGCTGATCATTCCATAAATCCTCTCTATGTACTGGACGCTGTATCGTACTCAGATGCATTCCTGGCAGCGACGGCCGCTGTGATCATCGCGCTAGTAGCCTCATTTGGATTGAGGTGCGGCGGTCAGTAGTAGCATAGCCTTTTAGTGATTGTGTTATTACTTTAAATACTCCTCCGTAGTCAGCTTGAATGATTATATTGTTATGGTAAAGAACTACTTTTTTTGTATTTCATTAAAGGGCGGCTTTTCCGCAGAAAGGAATGCACTCTTTTCAGTGTTCATTGCTAAACCCAGCTAATATCATGACGAGACATTAGCTGGGTTTAGTAACCGATCAAAATAATGAAAACTACGACACTTTCAACTTAATAGGTATTCGCTGATCCATATCGAGTTCAAAAGTTCCGTATGGATTGACATGATGATAAAATAAAGGTGTTAATCCCCTAAAATCTTCTGGAGTCATTTTCTTCAACCAATATTGGTTATTGTCATAAAGCACTTCTTGTACCATTAATGTATTCATATAGACTAGGCAATTTTGCAGCAATTGAAGTGATAAGGCAGACACCTCTTGATCTTCTATCGAATTGGAACGAATTTCACTGTTTTTTCCATAGAAAATATAGGTATTAACCGAGTTCCATTGTTCCACTGTATTTAATCCTTCATGGATCTCCCTACGAATCTCTTCATAGTGTAAATAATCACATAAAAAGATTGTTTTAATCGCTTTTCCTAATTCACATAAAGCCTGATAGGTTGGATGTTTCGTATCCCTTGTAAATCGCTTTAATATGGATTCGGCAGAAGCAGTACCTAACCGTAGAGCAGTTGCAAACTTAATGATTTGTTCATACTGTTGCCGAATAAGATCCCAGTTAATCGGTCTACTTAAAGCCTGTTGCAGGTGAGGATATTCCTCATTCATGCCGGCTTCTGGACGATATAGCTTTTGAGACCCGATATTTTTAAAGCGTGGCATTAGTTTAAAACCAAGTAGATGACAAAAAGCAAAAGCAACGACACTTTGTCCATGTGTGTCGACATAATTTCTGTCAACTTCCATGTCCGTACAGTGGCGAAGAACCCCTTCCATCATTGCTGCCACTTCCGAAGAAAGGCAGGACTTAAGCTGAGAATAAATACAAGCTGACTTACGATCTGTATGCCAATAGATCATGACTCCATGTTTCTTATAACGAGGATGCCATTCAGAAAGCAGGTTCTGATCCCAAGAGCCAAAATGTTTTGAATCGGAAGCACATGCAGTGGTAGCTTCTCCCCATACCTCTTTCATTCGATTGTAGATGATATGGTTGGTAACCTCTGCGTTGGCTTTTCGCAAATGATCCTTATGAATAAATTTTTGGCGTATATACCGAAGTTCCCGATAACTATCTAGGTGGTTTCCAGCAGAAACTGTTTTCAAACCTGTATTCGTTCCTAATCCAAATAAACTTAGAAGAAGCCGTCGTTGGACGGTTTCTCGATCTAAAATCTCTCGGCTGGCTGTGGTTTTAAAGTGTTTGGTAAACTCCGTGTGAAAATCTGTTTCTTTTAGTAAGTCCAATAGGTTAATGTCTGCCCAACGGTTCTTAATCTCCTGTTTAAGCATCGTCACATGTGGAGGTTCTGGTTGCTTTTCGAGTGGAGTAACTCTAATCCACCCCTTGTTATTTTTAGAAGTAATCGCTACTTTTTCGTTACTTTGATCGCCTAGCCCTTGATTCAATAAATAGAGTTTATCTTTCATCAACTGTATAATATCTTTGATAAAAGGCTCTACATCAAGAGGAGCTTTCAGTGCTTGAAAATATTCTTCCTTGTGCTCATCAAAATCTTGAGGGAGATCTTCATCCGGGTTTCGATATCGATCAGCACCCTCAATCCAAATTTCTTTACAACGAAGTCGAGTTCGAAGCGATTGTATGACAGCAATTTCATAATTGATTCGATTTACTCTTTCAATCCCTTTGCTGTCTGTCTCGACAATGACATCTTTCCATTTTGGCTGAATTACGCCTTCAATGGGAACTTCATCTCCAGCAGCAAAATAACGCTGCCCACTTTCCCCATACTCTCGAATAAGTTGGATGGCCTCAATAATCGGCTGATGAAATTGATTATTTGAGCGAAAAGTAAGGTTGTTTAAAATTTTAGAAAGAGACTTCCGATAATGCCCTTGGTAAGAAGAATGCATTTTTGTATAGATTTTTTCTTTGTACTCCCGGTTATTTTTTGTCATGTCCTTAATAATATCTCGAATCATATCAGAGCTAACAATAGGAAATAAAGTATCTTGAATGACCCCTTCTGGGTGATCTACGGTTGCTTTTAATAAATTGACAATATGTTTATTTTTTCCTTGGACTCTTTCTAATTCTTCTACTGCTTCTTTTCGGGTTGTATTTTTGGCCTTATTTCCGAATTTAAGCGTAATTTCATCCAATAAATCAGCTAAAAAATCAATGACTTCCTCATGACGATGCGAAAATAAAATGGCAAGAAGGGTATAGCGAATGGGTGCAGGGTGTGCACGCAATTCCGTTACGGTTTCTGTAGCTGCACGAAGTCGATATTTCTTTACTAATTTCGGAGTCAAATGATGAAATAATCTTGGAGGAATGTGTAGATGCCGAATCGCTAACAATTTTTTAACTTCCATTTCCATGGTGTTTACACTTGGTTTGCTAGGAGAAGATAAAAGTTGACGAAAAGTTAAAATATCTGATTCCTTTTCCTTATGAAACTCTTCTTCAAAACCTTCTGCTGATACCTCATCAGCAAAAGATTCCAGTAACGCATCTAATCTTGAACAAGTCCTAGGAGACAGCTGCTGATAAGTCGATTTATACATATTCTTTTCAAAAGTATCAATGGAAGAATCGATCATTCGCTTTAAACTTCCATTTGAGGGAGGTTCGACTTTCCACTTACGAAACAGACTGTATGCCTGATTTTTTAAATAGTCAGTATCATGTGTAAAGTGAACTTGTTCGTTTAACCAATCTGTCAAAAGATCGTTGTCCTTTGCCGTAAGCTCTCTAAAACCGAAGAATTCCCTAATTTGCTTTCGATGGTAAGTAAAATTTCTTTCCTCTGCTCCCCAACGATATTCCTCAAAGAGCGTTGGAGATAATCCCAATTGATGTGCTATAAATTCAATGACCACTTTGGGAATATCCTGTTTTTTTGCTGGAAATCGTACCTCTTGTTGAAAGTACTTTAATAATACTGTAAAGCCTAAACGACTTGCCCCTGTTTTATTTCCAATCAGCTTTCTTTCAATTGGTACTACGGCAAAATGTTCTAGAAGCTCATCCTCATTCCAATTTCGTTTCATAAATCCTCTTCCCCTAATCTAAAGTAATTACTAATTTGAGTGTAATCTATTGATTAGAGGATGAAAACAATACTTTGCGGTCTAGAGCAGCTACCCTGTCACTAAGCCTTTTAGGGGATTTGGGCAAAAAACACCCATATTTATATCCCACATAGTTCAGATAAAACTTTGCCGCCACTACCGTAGTCAATTCCCATAACAGTGTTTATATCCCACCACGTTTTGATAAAACTCAATAATCTCATCTAGAAACGGTGACACACCTTCGTTTATATCCCACATAGTTCAGATAAAACTAATACTTTTTATTACCTGTTTAGTTTTTATTAGTTTCTTTATATCCCACATAGTTCAGATAAAACAGGTACTTATGGTGGACCAGATCATATTTCTCACGTCTTTATATCCCACATAGTTCAGATAAAACATCATTCGGATTGAACAAACCACCGTTTGCATAGTGCTTTATATCCCACATAGTTCAGATAAAACCCTATCTATATACAGGTGATACACCTTATGATATCAACGTTTTACCATGTGTATCAACCAGTATTTTGCAGCGAACCATTGATTGTGTTTTTGTATTCTCTAAAAAAACGCTTAAAGACCTTGTCATATCAAGGTTTTCTGCATTTTTTATAAAAACGAGATTCACTGCAAAATTACGGAAGTACCACATGATTTTTATCTTTACTATATGGGATCAAGAAAAAACCATTTCTTTGCACAGAAAGGGTTTTTCCATTTATTTCTGCGGATTTATTGAATCTTAATTTTCGAATACATTATAATAATACTATATTAAAGATTAAGGAGGAAAATGATGAGATTGAAAGTAAGCTTTACTTGCAAAGTAATTCCTCTCTCGTATCGTTTTATGTTTGTGAGTTTTATCAAAGAAGCTCTAAAAGCATCAAACGCAGTATATGCAGAGAACCTATATGTCTTTGAGAATAAACCGAATAAAAAAAGCAAGAATTTTACGTTTTCCGTTTATCTTAAAGACTATGTTTTAGAAAATGATGAATTCCTCCTCCAGAACGGATTGGACTGGATTATTAGTTCACCTGATCCTGAATTCATTTCTTACTTAGTAGATGGTTTAAACGAAATTAAAGATTTTCAGTACAAAGGATACAAGCTACAGAAGAAGAGCATATCTCTACTACCGGAAGTCAAAGTGAAAAGTGATACGGTAGTATTCCGCACCCTTTCCCCTATTTTTATTAAAGACAGAGATGGGAAACCTCTTGCTCCGACAGAAGAAGGCTATGAAGAGAGTTTCAATTACATTTGTGATATGACTTTGCGTAATTATCATGGAGAAGGCTTGAAAAAACCTTTACAATTTATACCCATGAATTTAACCAAACAAGTTGTAAAAGAAAGATTTGAAAATATCCCAAATTACCGGCACTTTGAAGTTTATAAAGGGACATTCTTGTTAAAAGGAAACAAAGAAGACTTAGAAATCCTTCGTCAAATCGGCACATCCTTCAAAAAGTCACAAGGGTACGGCTGCGTGTCTGTGGAGTACCAATGATTCGGTTATATTTAGAAGATTGGGCTACGAACACCGGTATTTTGGGGTTTTATCGTATTTTAGAGCATGCTGAAACAGATTTATTTGAAACCGAAGAGACATATCTAGATTTTGATCCAAAATTGCTTCACGACTTTCCGAAATGGTTTTTCAATTATGCTTTTGATATATTTTCTGTTGCAAATGAAAAAGAAAATAGGATGAATACTTATCTAACATACTCTACATCCAACTTTAAACGTTTTAAAGACTTTATCTTTGCTGATATTAAAAGTACAGAGAATAAGTTGAATAAACGTTTGCCAATTGAAAGTGGAACCTTAAAAGAGCTGTTTAGCAGAAAAAAAGATGTATCAACCATTGAAGAATTAAAAACAATTACCAAAGATTACCTGAAGCTGTTAAAGCAAGATCAAGTAAATGAAGTGCTAACATTAAATATGATTCGGTTTCGTTTAGGAGAACTGCATGGTCAAACAAGTTTTTTACAAAGATCACGCAGTACCCTAAATCGTTCAGAACATGAAGAATTCCTTACAAGAGACTTCGTTCAACCTATTTTACTAGAACAAGAGATTCTTGCTGTTCTTCAACCTTCTAACAGCCTTAACGAAGCAATAGAAGGCTTAAACAAAGTGATACAGCAATCTGATGATGAAGATTTTAGAAAGTTAGCGAAACAAACAATTACGAAACTGAAGAAGGATGAATTACTGTATTGTCCTGTTATCGAGGGACAATTTGCTCTTACCGATTACACGGAATCGGTATTTCTTCCGAATGCAGTCAGTTTAGCAAATGCAACGAATTACACGTGGAATAATCAAAAAACGTTTCCTATATCCAATCTGTATCGGTTGATTATGTTTTGTTCCATTTTTGGACTTTATAAAGACGGGGAAACCTATTCATTTATTCAAGCTGATGAGGATTTTGATACACTAGCGGAAATAAATGATTTATTTGTCACCAATAAAAAGCAAAACAATCCTTTTGAGGTGTTTTTATACGACACATTAAAAGAAGCCAAAGATAAAGTAAATTGGATTTCTAAAAATATGTTAATTGTTGAATTCCAAAATAGTGGAAAAAAGACTACTCTTACACAAAACTTTTTATCCGAGCATGCCATTCAATATCTTCAAGAGCGTGGAGGAAAAGAGCTCGATCATATTAAATATCCACCGTTCCGGAACGTGATTCTACGTAAATTATTAAATGGAGATCAATTTTTCCGTGACATTACTAACCAATTGAGGAAAAACGTAGATAACAACTATTCCAGTCATGATACGTATGCAGCCACTTTGGCTATGTTTCATTTAAATAGAATAAAGGAGTGTTATGGCATGTCTAACGAAACACGAGAAGCTCAATATGAATCTATGCAAAAGAGAATCCAGTATGCGCTAAGGGATGGACGCGAAGTACGTAGAAGACTTACTGAACGTAGAATGGAGAATAAGATTCCGGGCATTACTTACCGTCTGTTAAATGCCTTAACTACCAATAACCGTCAGCAATTCTTTGAAACATTATTCCGCACCTTTTTATTAGTGGAAAAGAACACTTCTATGTATGTGGATGCTACAAGGGAACATAGTAATGAATTTGAAGGTATTGCAAGTGCTTTACTATCCGGATTAAATGACAAACCCTATAAAAAAGAAGTGGAGGAAGCAAACTAATGGCTGGATTAACATTAACGATCGTATTTCAAGGAGATTCATTAAATTATGGAGAAGGAATCGGTAACATCTCGGAATTAAAGAAATTTAATCGTGGAAATGGAGATGTTCATACATTTGCTTCACGGCAAGCTATACGATACGATATGATTCGTTTAGGAGCCGAGCGTTATGGTTGGAACTTGGATACAGTTGGCCGTGACAAAGGTGAAGGGGAAGGAAAAAGTAAAAGCGTAGTCCAATATTCTCCTAGTGCTACCATTCAAGATTCAGAAGAAATGGATTTATTTGGTTACATGAAAACTGTAAAAGGTGATATGGGGAACAAACGCCCAGCTAGTGTTCGTTTGTCTCATGCCGTTTCTCTTGAACCGTACCGAGGAGACTTAGAATTTTTAACAAATTTAGGACATGCTTCACGTATTAACGAAAACCCAAATATCGCAACATCTGAGCGGCATACAAGCTTATATTCTTATACCATTACTATTGATTTAGATAGAATTGGTGTAGATGGAGAAATTGAATTACCACCTGAAGAAAAGGCAAAACGTATCAAAGAATTCTTAGAAATTGTATTTTCCTTAAATCGTAATATCCGCGGGCGACAAGAAGATTTATCCCCTTTGTTTGTAATTGGGGGTCTGTATGCTATTAATCAACCGTATTTCTTAGGACGTACACAATTACTTTCGACAAAACGTGAATATCGTTTGAATTCTATTATGCTGCAAGAAATTTTAGAACGTCGCAGTATGGGACGGACTGTACAAGAACAAACGCATGTTGGTCTGTTATCTGGTGTTTTCGCCAATGAAGAAGAGTTGCGAAATCTTGTTTCAAGCGACTCAACCCATACGATTCAAAGTATGCTAGATTATCTATTACAGCAAGTGGAGAATTATTATGTTGGCTAATACAGCGTTACGAATAGAGTTATATCAACAAACCGCTTGTTACAAGAAGCCAATGGCACAAAAGGCAAAGGAAACCTATTCTCTTCCACCGTACAGTACCGTAAAGGGGTTCCTTCATTATGTTCTAGGTGCAAATGAATTAATTCCAATGGAAATCAGTATCCAAGGTACTCACGAAGGAAAGCTGTTTGATTTGCAAACACATCATTTTTACAAGTCAAAAGAAGTTACAACAATGCCCATGCATGTTCATATGCTAAAAGAAATCTCCCTTATTTTCCATGTACGTACAGAACAAGGTGTATTGGAACAATTACAAACAGCATTAAAAAATATCAATGAAGCACCAAGCCTTGGTCGACGTGAAGATTTAGCGGTCATTGAAGACGTGAAAATAGTAACGTTGAAAGAAAGACATACAAAAGAAATCATTACACTCAAAAATGATATCTATATACCACGTCATTGCATTGTTGATCGCCTTGATTATATGAATTATAAAGGAATTTCATATCGTTTGAATACGGTATATCAAGTGAAACAAGGAATTCGTACTTGGGAGACGGTTCAAACGCAGTTCTTCCGTAAAGGAGAAGGGTTAAATTCACCTCAGTATATGGAAGATGAAGATGGACATATTGTATTTTTCCATGCCTTATGAGTAGGCATGGATTTTTTTCAGGAGGAAAAGACATGGAAGATTTCATTTACGCAAAGTGGGATCAACAAACAGGAGAATTTGAAACATTACAAGAACACACAGGGCGGGTATTAGAAAATTTATCTTTACTAAAACACTCGTATGGAGCTCTTTTGTCAGAAGAGATCTGGCAACTTGCACAAGTAGCTGCACAATACCACGATGCAGGAAAGATTTATGAGGGATTTCAACAATTTATTAAACTCAATATGGGGTTATCTCCTTTAACAAAACAAGAAATTGAAAAAAAATATCCTAATGTTCCTCATGCTTTTATTTCCTTACTTTGTGTTCCATTCTTAAAATTACATTATTCCCAAAGTACAGAACGGGTTGTAAAAGAGGCAATTGCACATCATCATGTACGAAACGTAATGTTTGATGCACAAATACTAAATGCAGTTTTACCAGATTTAAAAGGGAAAATAGACCGTTTGGAGCAAGAATTGTGCTGTTCTGTTAATAAAGATCTTGATACTACAACTATAGGTTGGAAACCAATAAAAAAAAAGGATAAAGAATATCCTCTTCTTGTGCTTGTAAAGGGACTTTTAAACCGTGTAGATCATTCAGCTTCTGCAGGAGAACTTGTAGAATATCATGCAGACAAAGAGGTTGGGACTTATGTCAATGAATTCCTAAAAAAGAATGGTCATAAACCACGAAATCTACAACTCTTTACTTACGAGAATCGAAACAAGAATATTGTGGCTGTTGCACAAACTGGTATGGGAAAAACAGAAGCTTCTTTATTTTGGATTGATGAAGCTAAAGGTTTTATTACGCTTCCTATCCGTGTAAGTTTAAATGCCTTGTATGAGCGTATAACAAATGGAATGGGATATGTAGATGAAGAGGGGCAAGCGATTGCTGGATTGCTACACAGTGGTAGCGTGGATTTTCTACAGACATTAAACAACGATTACGAAACCAATGAACTTATCTATGAACAGTCTCGTTTATTGAGTAAAAAGTTAACATTTAGCACAATTGATCAAATTTTGAAGTTTCCATTTTTATTTCGAGGGTATGAGAAGTACTTGGCCACAATGGCGTACTCTAAGATAGTTTTAGATGAAATACAAGGTTATTCTCCGAAAATCTTAGCTGTTATACTCAAAGCATTGGAAATGATTCACCAGATAGGCGGCAAATTTATGATTATGACCGCTACACTTCCTACTGTTTTTATGGAAACAATGGAGAAACGAAGCAAAATCAAGGTAAGTGATTTTGTAAAAGGGGAGTTCTATAATGACTTAATTCGTCACCGCATATCTATACGCAAAACAAAGATCGATGAGGATTTAGAACATATTCGTGAAGCTGGACGAAATAAACGTGTATTGATTATTGCTAATACCGTAAAAGAAGCAAAACGTATATACGGGTTGTTTAATAATGAAAATGTAAGGTTGTTGCACACGCAATTTATTCAAAAGGATCGTGCTGTTTTAGAAGAAGAAATTAAGAAATTCGCACCAAACGATAAAAACCGTGAAAAACAAAGTGGCATTTGGATTGCCACACAGCTTGTAGAAGCTTCATTAGATATTGATTTTGATTTGTTATTTACTGAAATCTCTACATTAGATAGCTTATTTCAGCGTTTAGGTCGTTGTTATCGCGGAAGAGAGTATAAGGACACAGAACCTAATGTTTTTGTTTATGCAGAAGCAGAAGGGATAGGGACCGTTTATGATGAGGATATTGTAAATAACGGTTTAAAACTTTTAGAACCCTTTAATGAACAAAAACTACATGAAAAAACAAAAATGGAGCTTGTCGAAGCATTATATAAAACAGAAAACCTAAGTAAAAAATACTTAGACGAATTCTATCAAGCTTTAAAGATATTAGATAAACTTCCACTAAACGATATGGGAAATACAGAAGCACAAAGGTTGCTGCGTGATATTGATAATTATCAAGTTATTCCCTGTTCTGTATATGCAGAGAATCGTGCGCTATTTACTACATTTAAACAGGAAAAAGATTCGAAGCAGCGAAAATTATTACGAATGCAAATCGAAAAGCTTACAACCTCTATTTCTAGAAAACAGGTTCAACGATACGGAATCGAAACGAAGGAAATTGATATTCCCGGACTTCAATACATTCACATTTTAAATTGTAAGTACGATTTTGATAAAGAAAAGATAACAGGAACAGGAATTGTACTTCCGTAATTTTACAGTGAATCTCCTTTTTATAAAAAATGCAGAAAGCCTTGATATGACAAGGTCTTTAAGCGTTTTTTTAGAGAATACAAAAACACGATCGATGGTTCACTGCAAAATGCTGGTTGATACACATGGTAAAAAGTTGATATCATAAGATGTATCACCTATATATAGATAGGGTTTTATCTGAACTATGTGGGATATAAAGTAGTTAACCGCATACTTCATAATCATTTCATCCATGCGTTTTATCTGAACTATGTGGGATATAAAGAACATTTGTCTTAATTCAGTTAAAGGGAAGATACGAGTTTTATCTGAACTATGTGGGATATAAAGCATGTATGGCAAGTATCTTGTAACTTCTCGTCTCGGTTTTATCTGAACTATGTGGGATATAAAGAATGAAATGAACGTACTTAACATGTAAAACTCCCCCGTTTTATCTGGACTATGTGGGATATAAAGCACGCTAGTATCATTATTGACTTCGACAAAGTTAGGGTTTTATCTGAACTATGTGGGATATAAAGTTAGAGAAGAAGAGACAACCGAAACGAACCGCGACACGTTTTATCTGAACTATGTGGGATATAAAGTTCTTAAACAGTGTCCATTGAGATATATCTGTAATAGGTTTTATCTGAACTATGTGGGATATAAAGGAAAGAAGAAGGATTTGAGCAGAGTCAAAGAGTTTGGGTTTTATCTGAACTATATGGGATAGCACCACATCACTATCAAGTTAATAAAATTAGTTATCCCAAAACGAGAAAATTGACACCTTTAGGTTAAAAATGTGGTAAATTCTCGTTTTGGGGTATTTTAAAATTTTAGCTTGATGGGCATGGGTGCAGCCTAGTATAATGCCATACAAAAAACACCCTTATCAAATAAGGGTGTTTTTTGTGTTGTATGAAGGTACAACATGAGAATACATTTGATAATACATTCTCGGCTCATATTAAGTATATTCACTTATTCCCTTTTGTTCAAGAACGGATATTTTCAACAAGTAGAACTGACTCATCTGAATTTTTCCATTTTAAACTTTATTAAATCAGAATCCATTTTTGACTTCTGATTTGTATCGTTCCAAAAGGTATACCTTTACGGACAGGTGTAAAACCATAGAAAACCATGTCTAAAAAGGTTGTTTTTATATTTTACAGACATCTTTAAATGATACACACCTTTACAGATACATTTGATATAATTATCAGTGAGGTGCATTTTATGAAATATAAAAAATTTGGATATGTGCGAGTTTCCAGTAAAGATCAAAATGAAGAACGTCAAATTCAGAATATGAAAACGCTTGGGATAGGGGAACGAGATATTTTTGTTGATAAACAATCTGGCAGTAATATGAAACGTGAAAATTACCAGATGTTAAAACGTATTATCCGTACAGGCGATACCATCGTATTTGATTCTTTAACACGACTTGGTCGAAGTATGAATGATGTATTAGAAGAATTCAGGTATTATGAAAAACATCAAATTAATTTACAATTTATTAAAGAGCCCTTCATCAATGTGAATTACACTGGCGAGAGTACAAATGATGTGATTCAAATCGCGGTTCAGAAAGCTACTCTCACTATTCTATCTGCTTTTGCGGAAAAAGAGAGACAAGATATTAAGCAACGTCAAGCTGAAGGGATTGCCGTGGCAAAAAAGAAAGGTAAACATTTAGGTCGTCCACCTGTTGAAATCACTGAGGAATTTATTGCGAGCTATAAAGAATGGAAATCAGGATCTCTTACAGCTGTAGCGGCAATGGAAAAGTCTGGGGTTAAGCGATCATCATTTTATAAACTTGCAAAGAAATATGAAAAAAATCTGAAGGGTAAATAACTAATTTATTGAAAAACTCATTCAATTAATGTTATAATAAGATATATAGTATATCTATTAAACTTATGTAAAGTAACTCAACCTTGCTCTATGAAAGTTTACCGCAAAAAAGTCAACTCAAACTAGGAGTTGACTTTTTTATTTTCTTTTCAATTATTTGTTAGGCTAGTTTTATTTATAAAATAAGACATCAATAAGATGTTTTTTTGTTCAGGTGTGTTAATACTTCTTTATTTATAGGGGTACCCATATTAGTAATTTTTCAAGGTTGTTAGCAAAAATTTGATCAAACTTTAATTTAAGTCAACAAATTTCTCAACAAAAGATATTAGACATATACGTTATAACATATGTCTATATAGATATTATTAAAATTAAAGTGATTTCAAGTCAGAGAGAGGTACTCATTTGAGTGTCTTTTATTTTGTCAAACAAATTCAGCTAAAAAAGTGTATTCTTTCTGTGTTTGCGACATACAAAATACAGCAAAATTGGCATTCTTCATTTGATATCCTAAGTTGGTGACTAACCGGATAGTGAATGAGGAGGAATTCTTTCATGTTAAAACGATTTTCTACACTTATTATTTTTGGAGCATTACTTATATGCTTAACTTCTTGTACATCAAATGATAAAAAAGTCTCAGCAGAAAATAAGGCTACATATACCACTCAAGATTTGCAAGAAGCATTTCCTATCGGAATGCCACTGGATAAGTACATAAGCAAAAAAAATGAGATGCATATTGAACATCCTACTAGCATTCCGCTTCCGAACGGAAATGTAGGCAGGGTACTACAAGCCAAAAACGGATTTATCATTATTTGTGGTGATGAAAAAGAAATTTTTGATGTGAAAACATTCAAAACAATGGACGATGTAAAAAATTACGAAAAGAGTTTAAAAAAATAAAACATCTGTATTCATTTACTTTGTATTTTGTCAAAAAATGATGTTATAGAGGTAGAACAATAAAAAAGCTGGAATTTCTTCCAATAACTTGCTCCTTTAGTTGAAAAAATAAATTAAAGAACTTTATTGTCACACAACACGAGTAGTTATTAGAAAAATAAAACTACCGATAATAGTGCGTTATGTTAACCGAGCATGTATATGGTATACATTGTTTCTTGTTCAATTAACTGGCAGTTTAGTTATATAAGTAATTGGATATTTATAGTAAGATGAAGGTGAATGAGAGAAGAATTTATGGAGGTTACTCTATGGACTACAATCTTTTTAGAACTTTACCAGAAATACCAAATCCTAAGTACATTGTATTTAGTGATTTTGATGAAACGTACTTTCCTCACCAATTAACCGCCGAACGAAAAAGTCAAATACAAGCACTAGAACAGACTATCGTAGAAAAAAGTAGGGTTTCTGGTTTACTTTTTGGCTTGGTAACGGGTAGTAACATTGAGGCTGTTCTTGAAAAAATGAAGAAGGGTGGATTTCAGTATCTTCCTCATTTTATTGCAAGTGATTTGGGAACAGAAATTCATTATTTCAACAGGTTAAAACAAGGTGAAATTGATAAAGAATGGCTTAGCAGGTTTGATAATGGCAATTACCATCCTGATAAAATAAAAGAGATAGTTGATTTGTTAGCTTCTAAAAATATTGCTTTAGATAGCCAATCACAGATGGGTGCATCAAAATACAAAAGCAATTACTACTATTTCTGCAAGAATGAAAAGGACGATCAATTAAACCTTAACCATATTAGACAAGTTGCTAGTGATTTTAAGATTAGTATAAACATCAATCAATGTAATCCTTTGGCTGGAGACCCAGAGAATGCATATGATATTGATTTTATCCCTTTAGGGACTGGAAAAGACGAGATTGTGAGATATATATTAGCAAAATTTAAGATAGACCGACAAAATGCAATTGCCTTCGGTGATAGTGGTAATGACTTAAAAATGTTACAGGCTGTAAAATTCGGTTATTTACTTGAGAATGCTACAAGTGAGGCAAAAAATGGACATGGGCGTTTAACCATAGGTTCTTATTCAGAAGGGATACTTAACACCATTAAAGAACTAGTTGTGTAGTAGTGATTGAAACCATTTTTTATAAGTTTTTAAATTAAATGGTCTTTGTTTGTGAAGCAAACGGATGCTAATGTTAAATAAACAAGATACATTGACTTCCGCTAACGGGAATTATGTAAATACGAAACCCCTTCAGCAAGCAAACTGAAGGGGTTTTTTCTAGATACATTGAATACCGGTAAGTGAGGTTATGTTAACAAAGGACAGCTATAAAGCAGTTCTTTTCTTATGTTATAATATTCAAAAACTTTATATGCAAATATTAAGAGGTGATTATTTTGTATTATTATAAATGGAGAAGTTTTTCTTCGGTTAAACCAACACAAATATATGATGAGAACAACAATATAATAGGTACAATAAAAAAAACGTATAGCAATCAGTTTATAAGGATAATAGATTTAATATTATTCAAAGGGACGTATTTTTTGGAATATATGATATATGATTCTAAAGAGAATTTACAATTAAAAGCGAAAAAGGATATAGATTTTCGAAAAAGAACACAATTTTTTCTTAACTATTATGCTGAAACAGAAGAATATCAAATACATTTGATTGATAAAAAGACCTTTGATTTTGGTGAAATAACTACATTTGAATTTGCAGGAGAAATGTATGAATTAAATCAAAGACCTTTTGAATGGGCAAAAATAACCAATTTAAATACTAATTTGATTATTGCAGAATGGAAAGAGCCTATTAAGCCTCCTTTTAATATTATTTTTAAATTATTAGAGGAATCTTATAAAGATAAAGTTTTATTATTGATAGGTATATTCCATTCATATTTACATGCTGCGGGGCATTAAATTTAAAAACATTATTATATATCCGATTTGTTTTTTCTTTGAGTGAGTTGCTTATCAATACTATATTCTTTTTTGTTAATGTGTGTTTTAATCTTTTTATTTACAGTGTTTTGAATGTATACTTTTATAGTCATTTTTGAGGGGAATAGGTAAGTTGCGATAAAGTCAATAAAATCAAGAGAATGAATGTAAACTAATATGTAACAGTTTACATTCATTTTTTTCTTGAAAATATTTTTTGAAGGGTATGAGATATATTTTAACTAAAAAACTGAAAATTAAAATATTTAAATGTATAATAAAGTACAGAAGATATTGAAGAAAAAAATAGAGAAGAGGGAATATCGTATGACTAGTTTAAAAAATGTTCTTGAGCTTGATTTTGCATATCTTGAAACCTTTACTAGCCGAATAGAGAAATCATGGGGTTCTATATTTTGTAATGAAAGTAATCCATATTATTATGATGCAAATCATGCACATGTAAGTGTAGTAAGTTTAAATCCACAAATGATAGTAGATGAAGTAGTTCATTTCTATAAGACTAAAAATATAGTACCTAGATTTTATATATACAACTTAGATATGCAAGAAAAACTGATTTCTGAATTACAAATAAAGAATTTTGGATTTGAAGAATTAATAAGTCCAGTCCAATTATGGAATAAGAAATTAACTAAAAAAGATAAAAATGAAAAAGTTACTATTGAAAAGGTATCTGAATTAAATTTTGAAGAAGCTTTAGATATTGAATGTAATATAAAAGAGTTAGGAGGCGAAGTTAGAAAAAAAGCTTTTCAAGATGAATTCCAACATCCAGCATTCACTCACTATCTACTTAGATACAATGGAGTAGCATGTTCCATCGCTTGTATTTTTGAACATGAAAAACAGGCCCGAATGGAAAGTGTAGCTACAATTGAAAAGTTTAGAGGTAAAGGGTTAATAGGTGAACTTATTCACTTTATTCAAAGTGAAGTAATGAATAGAGGACTAGATAATCTTTGGGTGATCCCAATTAACGAAACAGTAGAAAAAGTGTATGAAAAGTATGGATTTGAAACAGTAGAAAAAATTAAAACGGGACATGCGTTTTTAGAAGGAAAAAGCATTAAAGAAATTCACGAAGGATAGAAAAAATTAATTTATTTTGCTAAAGATAATTATTAAGCTAACAAGTGTATTGAAAGTAAACTTCTATACTTTAGTTTACATTAAAAAAGAAAGGCACTCTAATGAGTGCTGGACTCCCATCCACTTACCATTTTACCATATTTATCTATGTTGTTTATTGAGAAAATGGGAATACACTAAATCGCCACTTCTAATGTATGTATTAAAATTTGATATACTAAAAGAAAAAATTAGGATGATAAAGGTATGCCAACAAAAGAATTTCAAGATACAATACAAAATTTTTCTTCATTTTTATTGAATAAAGGTCGAAAACCTTCCACAATTAAACGATACGTCTATGATCTTGAAGATTTTGGTCATTGGTTGCAAAAATCTAAAAAACTCCCTACACGCAATATATGGACGACGCTTGGTACAAAGGATTATGAAGCGTATTTCTATGATTTAAAACAGCAACGACAGTACTCTGATAAAACAATGCATCGTGTCTATATTGTCTTAAATAGAATGTATCAGTATTTACAACTGCCAAATCCGTTAGAAGAGATGCAATTTAGTATTCAACCCAATCGTGCGTCACGTGATGGAGACTTTATCTCAAAAGAGGAAGAAAAAAGGTTAAAGTATATTTTAACTTCATTAGAAGAATTAACGGAAAAACAACGTTCTGTTCGTCCAGTACTTATGGATCGCAACATTTCTATTGTACATTTACTCATCAATAATGGATTATCCTTACAGGAACTTGTAAGTTTACAGATGAAGCACGTTCATTTTGAAAACAATACAATCTCAGTACCAAAAATAGTGGGTATAGAAAGAACAATCCTTTTAACTGATGATGATAAAAAACGATTGTTTAACTATTATAAAATCATTCCTGAACCTGTTCGTCCTAAATATCATAGTAATGATCCCTTATTCGTAGCCTTCGATTTTACTCGGAATACTTATCGTTGGTCATATGAAAACGATGCACCGAAAGCCCTAACAGAGATTGCTGTTCAAAAGATGATTCGACTTGAAGTTGCTCGAGCAAATTTACGTAAAGGGATCTCAGCGCAACACTTACGGAACACGTTCATTTTAAGACTTATTGAGCATCATGTTTCAGAGGAAGAAATTATAAAACAAGTAGGCTTTAAATCTAAACTTTCGTTAAAAAGATATTGTGATTACATCAATCAAAAATAACGGAGGAAGACAACGTGGAAAGAAATGAGAAACAGGAAATACAGTACATAAGAGTGTACACATTAAAGGATAAAAGTACAAAATCCATTAAAGTTGCGTCCTGGCGAACTTTTAAAGATGAAATGAGAGTTCTAGGTATAAAGGAATCAGATATTTTTCAAATTCAGTTAATAGAAAAGCAATAAGAGAAAAATGAAGGGAGTATGTTGCAATGAATAAAGGAGATGCTATTTTACGGTTACTTATGGAAATGAAGTTTGAAATAAAAGAAGTAAAAGAACAAATGGAACAGATGCAAAAATCTCTGGAAAACATAGAGAAACAAAGCCTAACTAAACAAAGTGAAACCTCTTCGACTGTTTCTAAGGAAAATCGTGATTGGAAATATCCTTGTAAAATGAAATGAAAAGAAGAACCTTAATTTTAAGGGTTCTTCTTTTCAAGTTTTTCTTCTAATGTTTTTTTGTCTTCATTATTGGATGTTTGTACGTCCCATTCGCTTTCTATTTTTCGAAACCATTTACCGATTTTGCTTAAATAAAGTCTTTTTACTTCCCTATATGGGGTTCTCATTTTCTTCGTTTTGGGGAACTACCAATTTCTTAGCTTGATGGCGATGTTGCCGTGCCCCATTTATCCTCACATTATTTATTTCTTTGTTTCCATACCCCATTCTCTTTACGATAAGTGTTCTTGCCATTCATAAAGTCAGCTGTATTGCCAGGAATGCTATATTTCTTATTCTTTTTCTTAGTCTCCTTCTTCAACCGCTTCTCTTCTTGAACAGTTTGTAAATCCGCCTTCCATTGCTTTAACAAAACCTTTTCTCTTCGCATCGAATTTATACCCCTTAGTTTAAATTACCCACCAAAGGTAAAAATTCTATTTTTTAACACAAATATCCTTTTATTTGAATATTAAATGTTTCCGTATCCCTCTTCAATAGACCAAGACAATATTAATATTTTAGGAAGGAGTACCGCCCACATTTTCACGAAAATATACGCTAAGCAAATTCGACATAAAAAAACGTTGAATTTAATACTCTAAGCAATATCACTAATCTCAAAAACGATGGTTTTTGATAAATACAAAATGAACAAAATTTAGGCCTTATAAATCGCTTAACTACGTTATCAAAACTATTGTCAAAATCAAATTAACTTTAACGACCCTTTATGATAAAATTATCGTGTAAAGGTTAGGTGATTTTGTGAATTCATACATTTATGGTTATGCAAGGGTAAGTACCCAACAACAAGATTTGATTCGTCAACTAGACATGCTTCAAAATTATAACTGTACTGAAATTTTAACTGAAAAAATAACAGGTACGAAAAGTGATCGTCCAGAGCTTACTCGATTAAAAGATAAAATTAGACCTGGTGATACATTAGTTATAGAAAGCTTTTCTAGATTAGGAAGAAGTACCAAAGATTTAATTGAACTTGTTGATTTTTTTGAGAATAAGGGAGTTAAGCTAATTAGTATCAAAGAACAATTTGATACTAATACACCTCAAGGAAAATTGATGTTAACAGTATTTCAAGCATTCAGCCAGTTTGAAAGAGACTTGATTGCTCAACGAACACAAGAAGGACTTGTAAGTGCAAGAGCAAGAGGAAGAGTTGGTGGGCGTCCTCGTGTTAAAGATACCTATATTCAAAAGGCATTAAACTTATATAAATCAGAGCAATATAGCATACAAGAAATTGTAAACATGACAGGTATTAGTCAAGCTACGCTCTACCGATACATACGAAAAAATAAGCAAACCGAAAAGGACGAACAAGCTAAAGAACTAACAGCCACCATCCGTATGTTGTTACGTGTGGAAAATAATAATAAATTTGTGCGAGGAAAGGGGAAAGTTCAAAAGAATATCGAATCCTTTCTCATATCACAATACAATATGGAACAACGTTCAGGAGAATATATATTTTATGTTCCTTACAACACAATTTCAGATTTAGAAAAAAAGGTAGATAGCATAATTCGTGAAATTGATTTTGAAGCGGATTTACAAAACTGTTTTACGGAGTTAGATGTGTACTGTGATGAATTGGAGCTACAATGGTAAAAGTATCATTTGCTTATATAGAGAGTTCAATTATAAAATAATAATAAGAAAAAAAGACAGGGAGAGGAAACCCATGTCCACAAAATTAGTAAATTTACGAATTGATTTTGCTTTTAAACAGTTATTCGGCACAAAAGGGAATGAAGAGATATTAACCGGATTTCTAAACGCCATCTTAGAAGAGTCTTTAGATGTACCTATTACATCTCTACAACTAGAAGATCCTCATCTTCATAAATCTTATGAAGATGATAAGTTATCAATATTAGACTTATTAGCAACACTAGATAATGGGACGCAAGTAAACATAGAAATTCAGCTTCGGAATACACATGATATGGTAAAGCGATCTTTATATTATTGGAGTAAACTCTATACGTCCCAAATGCAAGAAGGGATGCCGTATCGTTCCCTTCGGAAAACCATTACCATTAACTTATTAGATTTTATATTATTCTCCCAGGATGATTCATTTCACACCATAGGACAATTATGGAATCCCAAAAAGCAACAGATACTAAGTGATGATATTGAAATTCATTTTGTGGAAATTCCAAAATTGGTCAAACAATGGCATGAAGAAAAAGTAAATCCATGGGAAAATACATTTGTTCGTTGGATGTTATTACTACCAGCACATGAAGATGAACATTTAACTCAAACATTGGAGACCAACTATGAAAAGTCAATAAAATATGACTATTTTTTAAAGAATATTTCAGAGAAAATGAAAGCATGCTAAATAAACCTTAAGTAAGGTTTATTTTTGAATATAGATATATAACGTGTACAGCTTAACTAGGGATCTGATACGCTTTGTTATTTTTTAAAACTGCATATATGATATAACATAATTTTCTAGCTACAGCCCCTATACAAACAAGGTAGTGCTTTCCTTGACTTCGTTTCTTGTTGTAGAATTCTTTTAATACAGGATCGCTCCATGCTGCTGTTATAGCTGCTTGAAAGATGGCTCGTCGGAGATGAGAAGAACCTCTTTTAGAGATAGAACCGCGAGTTGCTTCATATTGACCAGACTGTGAAATGGAAGCATCTAAGCCAGCATATGCTACTAATTTAGAGGGTTTGCTAAATCGATGGATATCGCCAATTTCTCCTAAAATGGTAGCGCCTAAAATAGAGCCAATCCCAGGAATAGTCGTAATAGGACTGTTTGCGTCAATTAAAAGTTGTTTCATTTTTACTTCACATTGCTTTACTTGCTCTTCGATAAATTTGATCTGTTCCATCAAAATTTTTAATTGAAATGAAAAAGCATCCTTACAAAATGTAATTCCAAAGCTTTGAGATGCGAGTTCTTTTAATTGTTTTGCTGTGTCTATACCTAATTGTTTACGACTACATATTTCAATGAGGTATGTTAAATCATCGATAGAAACTTCTTCATAGTCACTAGGAGATGTGTATTCCATTAATACTTTAGACGAAGTAGTTCCAAATATATCTGAGAATACCGTATGGTATTCTGGAAATGTTTGATCCAGTACTGCAATGGCTTGTCTTTTCAGGTCACTCATATTACTTATCAAAGAGTTTCTAAACCGGCTGAGTTGTTTTAATGCAATCATTTTTTCATTGACAAGAGGTGTTTCCATAAAACGACCAAATCGAATGACATCAGCGATGAGAGTGGCATCAATCTTATCTGTTTTTCTTTTGCGAATTTCTGTTCCTTTACGCCATGCATTTGTTTGAATAGGATTTAATACAATCACAGAGAAATTATGTTTAAGGAGAAAAGAATAGATAGCTAACCAATAGTGGCCAGTCGCTTCCATTCCTATTAGTATTTCTGATGGTGAATCCGTATATTGAAAAATCCAGTTTAATAACGCTTGTCCACCCTGCACATCGTTTGGAAATGAAATAGGTTTGGCAATTAGCTTTCCAGTATCATCAATGATAGAAGCATCATGCTTATGTTTTGCAATATCAATACCTAAATAATACATTGAAATCACTCCTATTTAAAATTTAGATAGTGTCTTCCTCTATTCTAATAAGCGCTACTACCTCGTAAGAGATTCGAAGAATAACTGTAAGTCACCAACATCCAACTCATTCGTAAACAGCTTATTAGAAAGAGGCGCCATTCTCCAATACGAACACAAAGGTCCAAGGCGATTGTCGGCGACTCTCTATCTAATTCATTTTCGCATTCCATACAAGTATGGATGCGAGGCGGTTTATAGGTATAACCCTTTTTAAAAACCTAACTACATCATACGAGGAGATTGCAATGAATCAAGATCCAATTTTACAAAAGGCAATGAATAAATGGGAAAATATGAGCCATGACTCCTCATTCCGAACAGCTTATGAAGCTCGTGAGAAGTTACTTCTAGATGAACAAGCTAAATTAGCACATGCTCGAGAAGAGGGCTTAGAGGAAGGCATTGAAAAAGGTATTGAGAAAGGGAAAATTCAATTAATTCGTGGTATGCATAAAAATGGTATGCCATTAGAAGACATTGCGAAATTCACTGGTCTAAGTACAGAAGAAATACGAAAACTACTATTATAATACGTACTATTACAAAAGCTTTGCGAAAAATCTCGCAAAGTTTTTTATTTAGTCCTTTAAACATCAACTCCCTAAAAAAATACATTTTTCCTTTTTTAGACAGTTTTCTTTTAATTTATATTAGTGTGATTTTAAAAACAAGTTGTACCGTTTGTAAAAAGTTTGATTAAAAACCCTATATGAAATTCTAGATGCATTTGATAAATATGATGATGATTCATGTTTTCGAATTTGTACTAGAAAATAAGACAAAAAATGTCGTTTTAAATCATATAGGTATATCAAATAGCTATAATGTGTAAACAAATTGTATGGTCTATACCCCTAGCATATAAAAGAGAGGAGGTAACACTTTATGGATAACAGCTTAGCAATAAGAAACCCTGAACTAGCTAAACAGTGGCATGAAACTAAAAATGGAAAATTAACTCCTTTTCATGTTACATTTGGTTCCAATAAAAAAGCATGGTGGAAATGTGAAAAAGGACACGAATGGGAAGCGTCTCCAACGAATCGACATAAAGGAAGAGGATGTCCTTATTGTTCCAATAAAAAAGTTTGTATAGATAATTGTTTAGCTACATTAAATCCAGAGATAGCTAAACAATGGCATCCTACCAAAAATGGCACAATGACTCCATATGATGTAGTTGTAGGAAGTTATACAAAAGTATGGTGGAAATGCAAGGAGGGACATGAATGGGAAATTTCAGTATATAGTCGAACAAGAAAAAATACGGGCTGTCCATACTGTTCAGGACGTAATGCTACTATTGATAACTGTTTAGCTAATGTATATCCGGAAATATCAAAAGAATGGCATCCAATTAAAAATGGATTACTCACTCCGTATGATATTACTCCAAAATCGGGGAGAAGAGTATGGTGGATGTGTGAAAAAGGGCATGAATGGCAAACAACAGTTTATCAAAGAGTTGTGGGAACAAATTGTCCTTTTTGCAAACCTAGAACTTCTTTTCCAGAACAAACAATTTTCTATTTCATAAACAACAGATTTAAAAATACATTAAGTCAACATCTTACAGAAGATGGCGTAGAATTTGATATCTTTAATAGTGAGCTATCGTTTGTAATTGAATACGATGGATACTATTGGCATAGGAAGCGCTATGAACAAGACGTAAAGAAAAGTAATTATGTTGCTCAAAAAGGTTTTTTGCTAATACGAGTTAGGGGAGAAGGCTTACAAGGAATAAACAATAATTCTACAGTAAATATTTTCACTGGAAATCCACCAAGCTTTAATGAATTAAATGATGTGATTTCTAAAATATTCAAAATATATTCCAGCATAATAATCTCAGTTGTGAAAAAATGAACATTGATACTGAAAATAATAAGCATGAGATCATTAAATTATTTAAGAAAAAAAGATTGAAAGCTCTATAGCATTTCAATATCCTCATCTAGTCAAAGAATGGCATCCTACCAAAAATAATGAGTTAAAACCAGAACATTTTAAGAGGGGGACTCACTTAAAGGTATGGGAGCGTAACAAATGGGATATTTTAAAGGAAAACAATTCAAACAAGCTATTATTTTAGTAGCCGTCGGCTACTATTGTCGTTTTTCTTTAAGCTATCGCGATGTAACTGAAATACTGAAGGAACGTGGGGTGTCTGTTCACCCAACAACCATCATGCGCTGGGTTCATGAATATGGTAACTTGATCTATCAAATATGGAAGAAGAAAAAGAAGAACGTACACTTATCTTGGAAACTGGATGAAACCTATATAAAAGTCAAAGGAAAATGGTGTTATTTATATCGTGCGATTGATAAAGATGGCCATACGCTTGATATTCAACTTCGTAAAAAGCGAGATAATCAGGCGGCATATGTCTTTATGAAAAGATTGGTTAAAACTTTTGGGGAACCAACGGTTCTGACAACAGATAAGGCGCCAGCGTTACTTTGTGCATTTAAAAAGTTAAAGGAGAAAGGATTTTACAAAAGCACCGTTCATTGTACCGTTAAACATATGAATAATCGTATAGAACAAGACCACCGACATGTGAAACGTCGTTTTGCTAGGTCATCGGGATTTCAAACTCTCCGGCATGCTTCTCGTACAATAAAAGGCATTGAAACCATTCATGCCCTATACAAACAAAGGCGAAGTCTTCAAATAGGCTCCGCCTTTTCGGTGTATAACGAATTACAGGAATTATTAATGGTTGCATAACCATTCAACGATGCAACCCTAGATTCTCTATGCTTTGGGTAACTTTGCAACAGAACCGTCTCTTTTATTTTATCTTTGCACCAGAACCCATCAAGCTATTGAAAATAAAAGACCCCAAAACGATGAAAATGTACGATTTTACTATAGTAATGTTTTGTTTTCTATAAATAACAATTCGAATTTCATTTCAAAACAATATAAAATTATAATATTTTGACAAGTGTTTCGCACAAGTTTCTACACGATGTCTGATTACATAATCAGGATTTGAAATGTGTTACCTTTATATTAGTTTTGTTTTCAGTTTACGTAGTCCAGCAGAAGAAGATAGTTTATGCCTACTTTTAGGGCCTTTTAGTGTAAAACTCAAAAGTCGAAACAACTTTAAATTGTGAATGAAAACGAATGTTAACTAGTTTTGGTTTTTTTTTCAAAAATTCCTTGCCTTAAATATTATTATAGTGGTAAAATTGCGTTGTCGAGGAAAATAATTCAAAATAATCTAGCAGACTACCACATAATATTAAATTCTAGATTATTAAGAAAAACATTGTTTTTTTTGTATATTAAGATATTTCGTTATCAAATAAATTTGGTATAAAAAGATGATGGTAGTGAAAACTTTTTTGATGAAGGGAGAAAGTTTATGCATGTTTTGCAACTTACCACGGAATTTGAGCCTAACATTTGGGGTGGGATGGGACGAAGCGTCTCTAATTTGTGCAAGGATTTAGGGAAAATTACAAAGTTGACTATTGTGGTCAATGATTACTTGTTTGGTCGACAAGAAATTGAGGTAGAGGAACATGGTGATTATCGGATTGTATGGACACCTACTATTTCGTTCGAAGATTTGTCTAAAGTAATTCAATTTGACACCGTTGATGTTGTAAATGTTCAAATATTCTTTTTTAAGGAATTAGCTGAGCAGTTGAAGTCTTTAGGAAAACCAATAATTTATACAGTGAGGTCTATTGAAGAAAAAGATTTGCAGATTCGTGGTGTGGAAGTTTTACCTATGCATCTTGAATTCATGAAGATGCAACGTGATTTGGTGGAAATGGCCGATCATTTGATAGTTTGTAGCGCTTCAGAAGGACAAATGATGGAAAATTATTTTCCTGGATCTATGGAGAAACTTTCGGTCATTCCTAATGGTTTCATAGAACCAGATGGGAGAGTATTGCAAAATAAAATTAATGGAGATAATCCTCCAACATTACTGTTTGTAGGGCGATTTACCGAACGAAAGGGACTCGATATCCTTATTGAAGCATTAGACCTTGCTAAGTCCCAAGTATCCAATTTGAAATTGCTTGTCGTAGGTGGTCATAGTGGGGAAGATGATCAGGAATGGCTAAATAAACTTTTGAACTCTTATGATGAATCGTTGCAAAAGAGTGTAGAGTATGTTGGATGGGTTCGTTCACTGAAGGAGTTAGAACCATATTATCATGCGGCGGATATTTTATGTGTTCCAAGCTTATATGAACCTTTTGGTAATATTGTATTGGAAGGATTTTATTATGGTGTTCCAGTGATTGCAGCGAACGTAGGTGGTATGGCAGAGACAATTCAACATGGAAAAAGCGGGATTTTGGTCCCACCCAAGGATGCACATGCTTTGGCAAATGCTATTGTGGAATTGATTGAGAACCCTGAATTATATATGAAAATTTGTCTGGAAGCTCAACTACGTTTGAAAAATATATACAGCTGGCGTTGTATATCAGAGAAGACTCTAGAAATCTTGAAAGAGGCTGCTGGTTTAAACTTAAAAGAGTAATGATTTTTTTTATAATCAAATGAAAACGCTTTATTTTTTTATTTTTCAATGCAAACGTATGCGTAAAAAATGATATTTTTCACTTGATATCATTCATTAATAGGGAATTAATTAACGAAAAAACGCTTTCGTTTTAAGTTGTTTTGTGCCATATGAATAATTCTCTTGATATAAGGGGATGAAGAAATGATTAAACAAGATGAGGAATTTATAGAGCGAAATGATTATACATTTGTAATTACAATTTCCTCAGAACATATTGCGATTTTTGCAGAAGTTATTGGAGAGTACGACCCAGTGTACCGCTGCAAAATGGAAGCTATGAAACGTGGTTTACGGAATGTTCCAATTCCAGCGACATATCCGTTCTACTTGGAGACGGTGGGTATCCCACAATTTGAGAAACTGTGTAAAACAAATAGGATTGATCCATCCATGCTGGTACATGCTGAGCAAGAGTATCAGTATCATGGGGACATGTTTGCAGAAGATACAATTACTTGTATACCAACAATCGTGTTTAAAACGATTAGAGAGATGGAAAAAAGATGTATTGTGAAGATAGAATATTTTAATCAATTTGAAGAGCATGTACTTTCGTCTCGATCGACATTTATTACAAAAATCAGAATCTGATTTTAATCAATTGATAGGAGATTTTAGATGGAATATGTTTTTCCGGAAATAACCAATTCTTTACTTTTAAAGTATGCGGAGGCCTCAGAGGATTACAACCCAATTCATATCTCAGAGGAGGTAGCGAAGCAGATAGGGTATAAAAACGTAATTGCTCATGGGATGTTGCTCATGGGATTTGCCCATTCGGCTATTTGTAATTGGTTTCCTGAAGATAGATTAGAAGAATTCAAAATTAAATTTGTCAATGTTACCTATCCAGGTGATACTCTAATCTGTTTAGGGAGAATTACAAAACAGGTTAAGCATGGGGGAATGGAAGTGATTTATGGTTCATTTAAAATAGTAGATACTGTTTGTTCCCAGACTAAATGCCTTGGTAAATTCAAGATTAGACAATACAAGATTTTAAAGGAGTAACTAATGAAAAAAATATTGCCGTTACAAGATCCGCCTCTAAAAGGCTATTTAATTCATGCTTATCCACTATCTATTGTGACAACTACTGAAAAGAGTAAACCTTGGCTTTATAGTAATTATGTACAAATATGGTGTGATAAAAATCTGTTTGAAAGTGCTAAGGTGCTAAAAATTGACTTTTTTGAAGGCTCGTTTGGTTCTTTCAAGAATTATCCAATACCATGGTTGGAAGTATGCAAGATGAACAATCGTTTGATTGAACCTAATCAAATTTTGGAACATCTGGTAGAGTGGTTGAATAAAGAACATTACGTATATACATTTGTGGATGAGTATTATATTTCGGATCGTATTCATCATGTTGATGGCAATCATTTTCCGCACACAATTTTAGTACATGGATACGACCAAAAATTAAAACAACTTTATATTTCAGGATACGATCGAAGACAGCATTTTAAACAATCCGTTTGTTCATTTGAGGAGTTTAAACGTGCCTACTTGTCATTATATACTCCTGAAAAAGCTAAAAACTATACTGATGATATTTATCTGCTGAACTTAAATGAGCAGGGACAGGATTACACACTTGACCTTGAATTAGTTTGTGGGCTTGTGGATGACTATTTAAATGCACGCAATAGTTGTAAACGCTTACGAATGTTTTTTAAACCAGGAGATCATGTTTTTGGAATTGGTGTTTATGATTATATGTTGAAGTATCTAGATGAATTGTTGAATGGAAATATCCAGTTTGATATTTACTACGAAATTCGTCCATTTCATAATTTCTGGGAACATAAGATGTTTATGTTAGAGCGACTCCGTTATCTAAACGAACAAGGACTCGTTTCTTCTAAAATAGTGCACTCGTTTTTAAAAGTGGAGAATAGTGCACGTCGTATTCGATGGTTGTTGATAAAATATTCTAAACAGTCAAGTTCAACAACATTAAGAGAGATGAAGGTTCTCCTTAGAGACCTTAGGGAAATGGAGCGTCAGGTATTGTCTGAACTTTTGATCGAATTGAATTTTGTTAGATAGTCTTAAAATATTAATAGATGTAAGGGTGAGAGTATGCAGCAGAGTTTTACAATGATGAAACCTTCTTTTAAAGAAATGGAAGAGAAGTTGTTAATGAAAAAGGAAGAATTGATTGATATCTTGACGGAGATTGCAAGTTATCGTGCAGCAGAAGAAGAAATCGCAGTTGCAATTGAGACTTTACGTGGGGCTGACGAAGAAATAAAACACTATCAACCGGCACATATCAACAAAGTAGCAGTGTATCATTCTTCGAATGTTGTACTTTATTCATATATCCTGTACGGGGTGATTCCGAGTGCATTTTCAAAAAGAATTTATATCCGTCCCTCTAAACAATCATCTGAAATATTGAATCGCATTCATCAATTACTGAATGGAGACGGTGCATGGCCAATTGAGATATTAAATCTTTCACAGCGTAAATTCAATCAACATATACAGGGATCAGATATGGTAATTTTCACTGGTCGTTATGAGAATAGCTTGGATGTTATGGAACAACATCCTAATGCACTATTTCTATACTTTGGATCGGGTGTTAACCCGTTCATAGTCGGACCAGATGCGGACATCGAAAAAGCAGTAAAATCAGCTGTTGATGCCCGAACATTTAACACTGGTCAAGATTGTATGTGCCCGAATGTATATTTTGTCCATCGCAGTAAGCAGCAGGAGTTTAGAGATAAGTTAATTTCGGAAGTAAACCAATTGACATTTGGGAAACGCAAAGAATCGAAGGCACAAATTAACCCAATCTTCTATGAGGGAGTGGCTGATAGTATATCTTGTTTTTTATCTGAATATAATAATTGCATAATATACGGTGGCAATGTAAACATAGAGGATAACGTGGTTGAGGCAACTATACTTGTATCTGAAATTAAATCCAGGTTACCTGCAAATGAGTTTTTTGGCCCAGTATTTAATGTAGTAATTTACGATGAAAACAGTGAAATATTAGAATGGTTGTACTTGCCGGAGAATATTGAATCGACGATGGGAATTAGCGTCTTTGGTGCTCCACTTTTGGCTGAAGTATTAACTAGTCAACATATGGTTGCAATTGATGCTTCGCTGTTTGATATTGAAAGCGGTAACAATGCATTTGGTGGATATGGCTGTCGAGCTAATTACGTAAGGTTTGGAAACTACCATGAGAGCCGGCCACTCTTGATTTCCCGTGAAGTGGCTTTGTTATATGGTCAAAAGAGTTAGATTAATTTTTAATGAGGGGTAATAGATGTGAATAAATATCAAGGTGTAAATATTTGGGATCTGTATGCACAGAAACTTTTAGAAGCAGGAATCAAAACCATTTTCGGTATGGTTGGTGACGGACAAGGATTGCTTGAGGCAGCATATAAGCGAGGTGACTTTGAGGTTTGGACAGCTCGCGACCAACGTATTGCGGTTGGTATGGCTATGGGATATGCACAGAAAACTGGTAAACCATCCGTGTTTGTAACAAGTCCTGGTCCGGGATTAGCAAACTCAGCAATGGGTATATTGGAAGCGTTTTCCGCTGCTGTTCCCATGGTGATTGTTTCAAATGGTACATCGCGTGATTCGCGTGGCAAAGCAATGTTTCAAGAGATGGATGCCATCTCATTCATGAAACCAATTACGAAATGGTGCTACCGAGTCGAATCACCAGATCAGGCACTATGGGCGCTGCAACGTGCATTCCATTACGCGATCAATGGAAAACCTGGACCTGTTTTCATAGAACTACCAGATGATCTAATTATTGAGGATTTTGTGGAAAGTGAGTTAGCGCTACCAGTAGTACCATTGAGATCAGTTGCTAATCCAGATACGATTGAGCGTGTGGCAAAGGCTCTTGAAAAAGCGGAACGTCCTGTTTTTATCGCGGGTGGTGGGTGCCGTGGTAAGCAAGCGGAACAAATATTTCGAGAGTTTGCAGATATTCATAGCGCTGCAGTGTTTACTACTGCATCTGCTCGTGGCATTGTCAATGAACATGCCCCAAATTCATTTGGTTTAATTGGGCTTTACACAGTACCTGAAGCGAAGGTCTTACTACAAGAGGCAGATCTTGTACTTATCGTTGGGAGCCAGTTAGAGGAAACTGCATTTATGGGATGGAATGAATTGGCGATGTCCAAGACAACGATTCAGATTGACACAGACTATGAGTCACTATGTCGATCACTAACAACAGATTATGTGTTGTTGGGGGATGCTTACTATACATTACGTGAACTCAATATGAGAATCAAATCAAAGTTCATCAACCGTAAGGCTTGGCAGCAACAGATTCAGTCTGTTAAAGAAAGTATTTTGAATAAATGGTTGGAAGTAGATTATGAGACACAACCAGTAAGAGCAACTCTAATGATGTTAGCTGAACAATTTGGGGCTGATTTACAGTTAGTACAGGATAATGGTCTACATGACATGTGGGGGTATGTCTATCCTGTGTATGCAGTCCAACCACCTGGGCGTACGTTTGTACCGGGTGAAATGACAGCGCTTGGATTGCCGTTAGGAGTAGCTCTCGGAACTAAGCTAGCTGCACGAGAGCAGCCTGTAGTAGCGGTAATTGGTGATGGTTCTTTCCAAATGGGGAATAGTGCTGTAGTAACAGCTGTTGATTATGGCCTTGGTATTACTTTTGTTATTTTAGATAACGGTGGGTTTTCGTGGCCACGTCATCAACAAACCAAATTGGGAAACCAATCAGTTGGTTGTGTATTTGATACGAAACAGGACTGGAGTAATTTGGCGGATACGGCAGGGGCTCTTTTATTTCGTCCGAGCAATCGTGATGAATTGGCCAATATATTGGCTCGTGCGAAACGGCTTAATTTGGAAGGGAAAGTAGTAATTGTCCAACTCTCATTTGATTGGAACCAAGACATTCCTGTTATTGTAACTAGCCACAATAATTAAACATTAAGAATGAGGTAAGATTATGCAACCAAAAATTTATATTGGAAATGAAAATTATACAACTTACTTAGAACATTTGACTGATCAAACAATGACTGTTCTGAAGGAAGCGGGTGTGCAGTCAAGGCAGATAGTCGCCCTGGCAGTTGCCGATTCTTTATACTTTTTGGCGATCTATGAAGCTTGTTTGCGCATTGGGGCAGTCCCTGCAATTCTTGGCAATGTGACGAAACCAGAAGAGATTGCTATGCATATTCAGGCTCATACTTTATGTAGGCTGAATTCAGATGGAGTTCTAGTTTTACACCAAATTGATGTACAAGAGCCTCGTACAAAATTGCCTGCCGAAATTTCAATCATCTGTCGAACATCGGGTTCCACAGATAATCCAAAGTTCGTGATGTGGTCGAGTGCAGGCATCGAATATCAATCAGATGCTACTATCTCACATTTGGGATATGGTGGAGCAGAAGAATGTATTTTGTTAACAATACCTATTTGGGGAGCATATGGGATTAGTGTAGTTAATATTTGGAAAAAAATGAGGTGCACTCTTGTTCTCCCAGAGCAATTCAGACCTCGTTATCTTTCTACTTTGATTCAATCACGGGGCGTGACAATTGTAGAAACAATGCCAGTTATGTTGCAAAATTGGTATCGTTGGTTTGTATCCGATCAAGAGCGGATGAATTTACTAAAAGGAGTAAAGGTCTGGGATTCTGGCGGAGACCTTTTACCGTTTACGCTTGCAAAGAATTGGAAGGATGAGCTGGGAGTTCCGATTCTAGATGGATACGGTTTATGTGAAGCTGGACCAAATGTATCACTAAACAGTCCAACCGCTTGGAAAATCTCTACAATTGGTAAACCGTTACCAGGTACAGAGGTTAAGATTAATGGTAAGGGAGAATTATCGGTTAAGAGCCCGAGCGTTATGGCAGGATACTGGCCACCTCATTTGCATGAAAGCGTTATCGACACTGATGGGTGGCTTTCTACTGGTGATTTGGCGGAATTTGATGCAGACGGATTCATTCGTTTACTAGGTCGAACAAAAAATATCTTGATTGTTAATGGTTATAATGTGATTCCCGAAGTTGTGGAGGAAACGTTGTGCAAGCATTCGCAGGTCGAGCGAGCATATGTAGTGGGACATTATCAAGGAGCAAAAGGTCACAGAGTTTATGCGTTCATCGTACCAATAGCAGGGAGTGATATAAAGACTATTGATCTTCGCAAACATTCTGAGGAATGGCTTGAGGCTCCGAGTCGGCCGCATCAGTATGTTCTCATAGATAAGGTGCCGGTGAAAAGTTCAGGGAAAGTAGACCGACAAGCTTTGTTGGAATTACTTCCCTAACAGAAGTTGTATGAAAGGGAGTGATGGAAGATGAATAATACAAGAGCTGTAGTGGCTGCTTTACATGTTAATATCTCGGAAGATGTAAGGTATGAGGGATTTGGGCGTGTTCTTTCAGAGGCAAATAAAACACTGACCACTCTGCATCAGCTTGATATATCCGATCATAAGGAGATGTATGTAAAAGTCACTGAATGCTTTTTACAAATATTAAATGAAAATAACCTTCTGCCAGAACCTAAGCGAAGGGGATTTCTTTGTAACGTTGAAAACGCGGTTTATCCAGAGGTTATTCGTTATGTTCGTGAATTGGACGTAAAAAAAAATCGAGTTCGTCCAAGCCTAGCAATTGGATATGAAGCGAGCTTACCAACTGCAATATGTGCTACTCGGTGTGATTTCATGGGCCCCACTACTTCATTAATCGATACTTTAGGCGGGCTGCAAATGCTAGGGTTTGCTTGTAACATGGTTGCAGAAGAGCAAGCTGAACTAATGGTGATAGCCCATATAGATCGTATTTATGTGGAAGATAAAAGCAATGACTTTCAAGGAGAAATCACTTTAGCTGCAGTCATGAATCCAAAAGCTTGTAAATCAGTTAAAGAGATAGGTTTTATTCGTGATTGGGGATGGACTCATTGTTGTGAAAAATCCAATGGAACGAACTTGAGAGACTTTGTGACATGGTTACAAAATGAGCTTCACTCATCACAGTTTGTGGCAAATCAAGGTTTATCTGAACAAATATGGTTTACAACTGTGGGAGAAGGGGGCGAGAGAAAATGAGAGAACATAAAGGGCGAGTAGCAATTAGTGGAATCGGGTTGGTTTCACCGTATGGAAGTGGTTATGAAACATTTGTTGAAGGATTATTTGAAGGGCGGAATGTTATTCGACAAATCAGTAATTTTGATACATCGCATTTGCGCAACACACAGGGAGGGCAGGTCCCTGATAACCTTATCGATAAGAAAAGTAGACGGACAAGAGCTGAGCAATTATTAGCACTAGCATTGCAGGAGGCACTTTTAGGAGCTAAATTAAATTATGAACAAATAGAGAAGAAGCGGATTACAGCTTTTTTGTCAGCAATCATTGGAGACTCAAATGCTCAGGTGGACTTGGGAATGAGAGGCAATGAATGGTTGCAGGACCTTTCGCCACTAATTCGCGAGATTTACCCACAAATTAATTCTACAGTAAAAGTGACAGCTGCCTGTGCTACCGTAGGTAAAGGTGTTAGTCTTGCACATAGCCTAATAATGAATGGGCAGGCTGATATTGCATTAATTTGTGGTTCGGATGTGTTAAATACATATGATTATTCGAGTTTGAGTATTTTGCGTGCAATTACAAAGGAGATTGCTCTTCCATTTGATGTTAAGCGTAACGGAATAATTATTGGCGAAGGCGCTGGTACTATCGTACTTGAATCAGAAAAAAGCGTACGAGCTCGAGGTCATGAACCACTGGGTTGGCTTGAAGGATGCGCCTTTCGTATTGGACGTAGTGGGAAAAATATGGTCGATCTCGATTTAGAAAGTATAGCTGATTGTATTGCAGCCGCGTTGCAGCATAGTAAAGTAGAAAAAATCGACTATGTGCATGCGCATGCAACAGGTACGAAACAAGGGGATACAGTAGAATGTCAAGCAATCTTGCAGACATTGCCGAATGCCACAAGCGTACCTGTCAGTTCACATAAAGGAGCTGTTGGACATCTCTTACGCTGTTCTGGCTTTTTGGGAATTGCAGCAGGACTTGGAGCATTGGAGCGGCAGGAAGTACCTCCAACTGTCGGTTTGATTGAGCCGGATCCAAAATGTAATGTGAAGCATGTAGTGTTGAACAAACAGAAAGTAGATGTACAGACAGTTCTTATGAACAGTTGGGGATTCTGTGGCAACTACACCTCGCTCGTAATAAGCCATCCGTCCTTATATCCGTATATTAGGACGGAATAGAATATAACATTTTTAATATTAACAATGAAGGAGGAAGACTGTGTATAAGTATGCCATTCTTTCTAAAATTACCTTAAATAACAATTTGGCTTATAGTTTTAATGTGCTCACCTCTGCTCTAGCTACCTTAATTTCTTTGGTGGCATATCGTCAAATTTGGGGAACGCTGTTAGATGGTACAAATCCACAAAACCAGTCTATGTCTCTGATGGACATGACAACGTATATTACAATTTCTATGATTTTAGGAGGTTTGTACGCCACAAATGACATTATATACGAGATTAGCAATAAAATTCGTAGCGGTGACATCATACTGGATATGCAGAAACCTTGGGATTATCAATTTACGATATTTGCTAAGAGTATTGGGAAAATGCTTTCGAACATAATAACAGTTGTTTTGCCTGTTATTGTTATTGTTACATTGTTCATGCCAGTTCACTTGCCGACTTCCTGGTTCACGTGGATGGTAATGATGATTAGTATATTGTTCGCAATCGTAATCAATTTTTCCATATGGTTTATTGTTGGATTACTTTCTTTTGTATTTGTTGAGGTTTGGGGACTTGAAATTCTCTTTTCACTGATAATCACATTTTTGTCAGGTAAGGTAATTCCTATGTCCTATTTTCCATCATCGATTATTAATATTATTCAATGGCTTCCCTTCCGTGGGATTTATGACATCCCACTCTCTATTATAACGAATGTAACGGACACTAACCAATATGGAGATGTGTTATTGTTTCAAGCTGCCTGGCTTTTTGTATTAGTTGTGCTTGGTCGCTTGATGTTAAAGTGTGTGGGAAAATCGTTGATTACTGTTGGAGGGTAATAATATGAGATATTTTAAACTTTATTTCATCTTGCAGAAAGCGAACATACAGTCGAGGTTAATGTATCCATTCAATTTATTTATAGGTATTATAAGTATTTTGTTTTATGGGATTTTCTCAACATTGTTTGCTTGGGTTTTAACAAGTAAATTCCCCATAATTTCTGGTTGGAACTTTTATGAGATGCTGTTCAATATCTCATTTAACTTGTTGTGTTATTCACTGACTACAGTATTTTTTGTGGTACATGACATTGATACGCTTGTTCGCAATGGTGAATTTGATCGTATTTTGATTAGACCGATGAATTCCTTGTTCCAGTTTGTTTCCCGCAGGCTTGATATAAACACAATTGGTGTAGTTATCTATGCTATTGGGACACTCTTTTACTCTGGGTCTCATTTAAGACATTGGGATGCTCTCTCCATTATGATGGCAGTTGTGCTTTTGATTTGTGGTTTTATTACTTCAACATCAATCAGTTTAATTCTTGCATCAACTGCGTTCAAAACATTGCAGACTCGAGGATTATTTGCGATAAAGGAAGTTTGTTATGAAAACTTCTGTGAGTATCCGTTAAATATCTTTTCACGTCCAATTCAATATATTTTTACTGTGATTTTCCCCATGGGATTTATTGGGTTTTATCCGAGTGTGACATTGTTGAACAAAAGCGGGTTATCAATTGTAAAAAATGTGACGTTCTGGTGGTGTGTAGTAGTAGCTGTTATTTTATTGACACTCAGTGTCAGTATTTGGAATCGGTGTATCAAGTCATATGCAAGTGCAGGGTCATAATCCCTAGGAGGAGTATAAAGATATGAATATAGTTGAAGCAAATCATTTGGTACGTGACTATAATGTTTACCAGAAGAAAAGTATGGTTCCATTCTTACGTGGTCAAGCTACTTCAAAACGTGTAATAGATGACATTAGCTTAACTATCAAGGAAGGAGAATTTGTTGGTTATCTTGGACCGAATGGAGCTGGAAAGTCGACGACAATCAAGATGTTGTCTGGTGTGCTGACCCCGACGTCTGGAGAGGTTCGTGTTATGGGACTAAATCCATTCAAACAGCGTAAAAAGCATGCCTATAATATAGGTGTTTTATACGGACAACGGACTCAGTTGTGGTGGGATCTTCCTTTGATTAAATCATTCGAGTTATTGCAAGCGGTTTATGGAATTCCAAAAGAGCTGTATAAAGAGCGTATTGATTATTTTGTGGAATATCTAGAGATAAGTGAGTTTTTATATCGGCCGGTACGTCAATTGTCACTTGGTCAACGGATGAAAGGTGAGATTGTTGCAGCACTTTTACATGCACCACCACTACTTTTCCTTGATGAACCGACAATTGGCCTGGATTTAATGGCGAAGGAGAAAATTCAAAACTTTTTACGTATGATTAACAAAGAGCAGAATGTTACCGTTATCTTGACTTCGCACAATATGGACGATATTAAGAAGCTGTGTAGCCGTATCATTTTAATTGATCATGGAAAAATCATGTTAGACGGTACGCAGGAAGACCTGAAGCAATTTATTCCTCATAAGAAAACGTTAAGCCTCGATTTGAGTAAAGGACAGTCTCTCAATTATTCCAGTCTCTCCTTTACTCCGAATAGTCAAATAGAGAATAAACTGATTTTTGAGGTGAAGCATGATGAGGAAATTCCAGTCTTGATTAGTGAAATTTCTCAACAGGCTTTGATTAAAAATATTTCTATTGAAGATGTCGACATAGAAGATGTTGTGAAGGAAATGTATCGGACAAGAACGTATGATTTAGTTAAAAACTAACCCAATAAGGAGAATATATTATGTACACTTATTATCTGATTGCTCCCTCTCCATGGCAAGGAGAAGGTGGATTACACTATCGACGTCATAAAGTGACAAAATTTTTGCTGGGTCTTCCAAGTACTCAAAAAGTCAAATGGATATATTGTATACGAGATGAGACAGTCAAGGAAATTCAGAAAAACGTATTGCCAAATGGAATTTGCGAATATGGGGTTCCAAGTCATATTTCTCGGAACAAGGAAGCTTTGTTTACAATAATTGACGACGAGTTAGAGAAAGAGACACATAATATTCTTTGGTTTACATTCCCTGAATTTTCCGAACTGTCAGAGTTACGAGTTTGGGATTGTATTACTTACGATTGTAGTGATCTATGGAATAAGTCATGGACCACGGATGAACAAGTTGATGGTATTCCTGATGAAATGAAGATTTTTAAATGTGCAGACGTTTTGGTGGCTTCGTCTGAATATTTAGCGGACTATATTAAAAATGTTGCATCTCGTTCGGCTCATGTAATTGAGAATATGGTTGAATTCGAGCGGTTCCATTTATCTCTCCCTCCTACTGAAACTGAGTTGGACCATATTCCTTATCCACGTCTTGGTTTTGTTGGTGGAATGAAGGAGAAAGTTGATTTTGGATTGTTATGTAGCCTGGCTGAGAAGCGATCTGACTATAATATTGTACTGATAGGTCCTGCTCCATTTGGTGTACCAGAGGATTTACAGAGACTGTTGAATTTCCCAAATGTGCATGCGTTGGGGGGACGTTCATATGATGAATTACCAAATATATTGTATGGTTTAAACATTGGTTTGTTGCCGTACAAACCAATGGAATACAACAAAGCTGTGTTTCCTGAAAAATTTTTCGAATATCTTGCTACAGATCTTCCGATGGTTGGTTCCGGATTGCCTTCAACACGGAAGTATGAGGAGGAAGGAGTGTATTACCTTGCACAAAGCAATATAGAAGATTTCATTAAGGGATGCGAGAAAGCTTTAAAATGGGAAAAAGATAACAAATATATAGAAATTAGAATAAAAAAGGCAGAGAAGCATAATCAAAGCCACAAAATAAAAGAATGGGTTGATATAGTATGGAACACGATTGTATCCCATTTTACACAGGCAAAATAAATGGAGATATCGATATATTTTGTAGTATTTCTTGAAAAAGTATTAGATGAATTTCTAATGTAAGAAATATATTAATAGAAACATAAATTGGTAAGTGATTTGAAGAGTTTGGAATGTAATGTGTTGATTATTGTTGAATTTTTATTCAACGATATATAATACAGCTTTACTTAGAGAATCATGTCTGTAGAGGATCTAAGTAAAGCTATCCTTAATTAAAAACGGATGAATATATAAACATGAACTTAATATACTGAACGATTCTGTACTTTTTCGCTGTCAAAAACGAACTTTGTATCACTTAAAACAATGGTAGTTGTATGAACGATTTAATTCACATGGAATGATGTGTTTTTTAATGAACTTGTTTCACTTTATTTGTTTTAATTCTTTAAATCGTAAAAAACAAGTCACATTCTTACTTGTTTTTATACTAATATATTCGGATGCACGAGAATAGACCGGGCTTTTTAGAAAAACGCTCAGTTGGCCTCACCGATATAGATTTGCTAAGGGAAAATAAATTTATTTAACTCACTATATATTTAAAGTGATTTAGAAAAAATTATAACCTGATTGTAGCTAGTTTCTCTTACTTTACTTCATGTTCTTATAAATACCAAAATTGATAGCTATTTTATTTGTAGGTTTTGGGATATACTCCTTTGCAAATCTGCGATTTGCGCTATGATTTATAATACTGATTTTTCGATAAGTTCGGTGACACAAAGTTTTGATTAAAATTCCTTATAAATAGCATTATTACATGCTAGCAGAATGTATATAAGGATGAAGTAGTTCAAAGAGAAAGGATAAGATAATCGTGAAAAGAATTGCTGTGGTTGGAACTGGATATGTTGGCTTAGTAACAGGGGTTTGTCTATCGGAAATTGGACATCAAGTTACTTGTTTAGATATAGATAGAAACAAAATTGAGAATATGAAATTAGGAAATTCTTTAATTTATGAGCCTGGATTAGATGAGTTAATGATTAAGAATATAAAAGCTCATCGTTTGAGTTTTACTACTAGTAAATTTGAGGCTTGTTCCAATGCTGAAATAATTTATATTGCTGTTGGCACACCACAAAATGAGGATGGTTCTGCGAATATACAGTTTGTAGAACAAGTAGTAAAAGATATAGCCAAGAATATTTCTCATGATGGTGTAATTATTGTAATAAAAAGTACAGTTCCAGTTGGTACAAATAATAAAGTGAAACAATGGATTAAAAGCAACTTAAAGAAGGAAATTTGTTTTGAGGTTGTCTCAAATCCCGAATTTTTAAGAGAGGGATCGGCTATTCATGATACATTTTATGGAGATCGTATTGTAGTTGGTGCCGAGAGTGACAGAGCAGCTTCGATTTTGGAAGAAATAAATAAGCCATTTGGTTTACCAGTATTTAAAACCGATATCTTTAGTGCTGAGATGATTAAGTATGCTTCAAATGCATTTTTAGCAACTAAGATTAGTTTTATTAACGAAATTGCGAATATTTGTGAGAAATTAGGAGCTAATATCGAAGATATAGCTTATGGTATGGGATTAGATACTCGTATTGGTTCGCAATTTCTAAATGCAGGAATTGGTTACGGAGGGGCTTGTTTTCCGAAAGATACTCGTGCGTTAGTTCAGATTGCGGGTAATATTGAACATAAGTTTAAATTGCTAGAAGCTGTTATTAATGTTAATAATGAGCAACAAAGGAGGCTTGTTGAAAAAGCGCGTTCTTATTTCTATAGTTTAAAAAATAAAAAAATAGCGCTATTAGGGCTATCGTTTAAACCCAAAACTGATGATATGCGTGAAGCAGCTTCAATTATTATTGCAGAGCAATTAGTTGAAGATGGGGCAAAAGTAGTAGCTTATGATCCAATTGCTATGGAAAATGCAAAAAAAATCCTAGGAAATAAGATTGAGTTTGCAACTTCCATACGGGATACATTACTTGAAGCTGATGCTGCATTTATTTTAACCGAATGGGATGAGATTCAGAATATACCTTTGGAATATTATAATACACTAATGAAAAATCCAGTTGTATTTGATGGTCGTAATTGTTATATGCTAGATGAGGTGAAAAAACATGTAATCGAGTATCACTCGATTGGAAGACCGCCAGTAAAGAATTTATTTATCTTGGCAAATAATTAAGAATGAATGACGTATGAACCCTTGAACTACTCGCCACTTAACATCCTCACGGACTGTTTGAAGTGGGAGATTCCTAAGTACGGAAACTTAACGGTTTCTAATTCATTAGGCTATCCCCGTAGTTCCTACGGTTAGAAGTCTTATCGCTTCATTTCTAAGATTTAGTCCTGCGTTAACATCTCTATCATGATGTGTACCACAAGAAGGGCAATCCCACTCACAAAGATTTAGATTTTTAACGTCTTTGTTTTGATGATTACAATTTGAACAGAATTGACTAGACGCAAACGTCTTTGATACAACAACGACTTGCTTCCCGTACCACTTCGCTTTGTATTCCAACATGTTTCTGAACTGTGACCAAGATACTTCACTAATGGCTTTTGCAAGTTTCCTGTTTCTTTGTAGGTATTATTCCATAGAGCAAGAAAATGATTGAATACAAAGCGACTACAACCAATAGTTTTAGCAATTAATATTATTTGGATAGATACGAAATTTATATGCTTTATTTACTAACATGGGTTGCACCTCGCTTTTTAGTATGATGACTACAGTATACTAAAAACGTAGGCTTACGCCTACCGACATTCATCTCCCACCTAAAATTGGTGTTTCACACCTTCACATTTTTGAGGAAGGAGTCTTTTATCGGAAAAAGATAAAAGTAAGAAAGAATCGCTATAAATCATTAAGATTTAGCTAAGGCAATATAACTATATCACATATTATTAGAGAATTTTTTGTTACAACCACGTGGATTATATATGAATAACCCCTTCTTTGAAGAACTTTATTTTGTTGTTTCTACTTTCTATCACAGCATTCGTAAATTGACAGTGATAATAGTTAAATATAAAACAGTGGCAATCTAATAAAATAAATGGTTTTGGTGCAAAAATTTCAGGACAATTGCAATAAATCTACAAATCTTGGACATACTGATACTACTAATCTAAAGAAGGTGCGTGATTGGTATGGAAAAGGAAAATGTATTCAAATGGAAGCATTATCAGCCTGATATTATTTTGTTAACGGTAAGATGGTACCTACGGTACAGCCTCAGTTTTCGTGATTTAGTGGAAATGATGGAGGAACGGGGCTTATCCATTTCCCATACAACGATTATGCGTTGGGTTCATCAGTACGGTCCTGAATTGGACAAACGAATCCGACGTCACCTTAAACAAACAAATGACTCCTGGAGAGTCGATGAAACATATATCAAAGTAAAGGTCAATGGATGTACCTGTATCGTGCTGTTGATTCGAAAGGAAATACAATTGATTTTTACCTAAGCAAAACAAGAGACCAGAAGGCTGCAAAACGCTTTTTCAAGAAGGCCTTGCAGTCTTTTCATGTTTCAAAACCTCGTGTTATAACAGTCGATAAAAATCCAGCTTATCCTACAGCAATTGAACAGTTGAAAAAGAAAAAGCATACCTGGTGGTATGCGACTTAGACAACAAAAGTACTTGAATAACATAGTAGAACAAGATCATCGCTTTATAAAGAAGCGAATTCGTTCTATGCTAGGGTTCAAATGTTTTGACACAGCTACATCCATTCTTTCTGGAGTAGAAGCCATGCATATGATTAAAAAGAACAGGTTGATTTACGGGACCTGGTCTTACCCCCGTCAAGTGGACAGCTGTAAAAAAGACTATGCAGCCATCGAGATTCGATATTCAATCGGAGCTCGATGGTTAACCTTTTTGGAATCGTTTGTAGTTGTAATGATAGATGTATGTTTCAATAGCTTGAATTAGTTCTTCCTTTGTTTGATAATAATTAAGATAAAACATTTCAGATTTAAAATGAGAGAAGAATGATTCAATGCAAGCATTGTCATGGCAGTTTCCTTTGCGGGAGTGGCTGCCGATGGCGCCTAGCTGTTGAAGCATACGGTAATAAGCATGAGATGTATATTGGAATCCTTGATCTGAGTGGATGATGGTTCCATACACATCTCTTTTTGTGCTGCTAAATCTAACGTTTTTAGGACAAGTTGTAAATCATTACGATGTGAGAGTTTCCAAGCAACGATTTCATTGTTATAAATGTCTTGAACGACCGAGAAATAGAGAAATTTATCTTTGAATGGCAAATAAGTGATATCTGTGACAAGTACCTCATTTGGTTTGCGGTTTCGGAATTGTTGTTCTACTACATTCGGAAAAACCTTTGAGGATTTCCCGTTAAAAAAGCGTCGCTTTTTACGGATGATTGATTGAATTTGAAGTTCTCGCATAAGTCTACATACTTTTTTGTGGTTCACTAAAAATCCAGCCTCTAGTAAGGCAATTTTCATGCGAGGATAACCGTATTCCTTGTGTTTTATGTGAATGGCTTGAATCTGTTCACGCAATGTATGATCCTTTGAAAGGCGTAATTGTCTTTGCGTACATGTTGAGCGCCACTTATAGTAGCTAGATCGATTTAACTGCGCAATGACGACCAGCCAGGTTACTTTGTATCGAGAACGTAGTTCTTCAATAATCTCGTACTTAGCCGTTTGAGCAAGAACACCTCCTATAGATTTGGATACTGCTTTTTAAATAAGCCACCTGCGCCTTGTAGTATTCCAATTCTTCTTCCACACTATCGAATTTCGTACGAGGACGACCTTTCAAGAGGTTTTTAAGCCGTTATTGCCGCCGTTGTTTCCCCGCAAGTCTGAAATATCGCCTGTTTCTTGATATCTCCGGACCCAATTCATTAACTGTGTTCTACTTTTTAGCTTATATTTCTTAGCTATAGCTGTTTGGCTACCTTCACCATTTAAATAACTTTTTACAACTTGTATCTTTAATTCATCTGAATAAGTTTGAAATTTATCCCCTTTTTTAACCATAATAAAATCCCTCAAGTAAAAGTGTAACATCCATGTTTATTCATGGTCTTTTACACTGTCTACCTTAAGGGGATAATATCAGGTCCCGTAAATCAACCTGTTCTTTTTAATCATATGCATGGCTTCTACTCCAGAAAGAATGGATGTAGCTGTGTCAAAACATTTGAACCCTAGCATAGAACGAATTCCTTCTTTATAAAGCGATGATCTTGTTCTACTATGTTATTCAAGTACTTTTGTTGTCTAAGTCGCATACCACCAGGTATGCTTTTTCTTTTCAACTGTTCAATTGCTGTAGGATAAGCTGGATTTTTATCGACTGTTATAACACGAGGTTTTGAAACATGAAAAGACTGCAAGGCCTTCTTGAAAAGCGTTTTGCAGCCTTCTGGTCTCTTGTTTTGCTTAGGTAAAAATCAATTGTATTTCCTTTCGAATCAACAGCACGATACAGGTACATCCATTGACCTTTTACTTTGATATATGTTTCATCGACTCTCCAGGAGTCATTTGTTTGTTTAAGGTGACGTCGGATTCGTTTGTCCAATTCAGGACCGTACTGATGAACCCAACGCATAATCGTTGTATGGGAAATGGATAAGCCCCGTTCCTCCATCATTTCCACTAAATCACGAAAACTGAGGCTGTACCGTAGGTACCATCTTACCGTTAACAAAATAATATCAGGCTGATAATGCTTCCATTTGAATACATTTTCCTTTTCCATACCAATCACGCACCTTCTTTAGATTAGTAGTATCAGTATGTCCAAGATTTGTAGATTTATTGCAATTGTCCTGAAATTTTTGCACCAAAACCAGATTTTGCTTTTCCATACCAATCACATCCTTTTTAGAGTACTAGTATCAGTATGTCCAAGTTTAGGAGATTACTTACAAGCGTTTTGGAGTGTTTGCACCAGAACCACATATCTTCTCATTGTTGCATTTACGATAATTATATTTGGATCTCTTGGTATTTCGTATAATCTGGTTGCTGTAGAAATACCTAATTTTTTAAGTTCAGGAGTCGCAGCCAACACAATAGATCCATTTCTATTCACATCCCCAACGACAGCTAATTTTACTTTCAGTGGATCTAAACCTCTCATAACACATGCACAACTGGCAAAAATGAACAAAGGTCTATACAGAATATCATTCGATTCATGCACTTTGAGTAATCAAACATCATTTTACCCTCCAAAACAGAACGCTTGTTCTTATTATAAGCCTTTTGCTTCGCATTATACAATCCTTTAGAAAATGTTTTTTATTATCTTTATGGTACGTGAAATTATATATAATTCTTCAAAATTCGACCACTGAACCATATACTATCTCTTAATTTATTAAACTCGTTTTCATTACTTCAGAAATTAAGAAAAGCTTAAACCCTTTTGTATCAATGGATTCAAGCTTTTTATTTTGTAGGAATACCGTTTGCAACAAGTTGCCATTAGGCTAGTGTATCAGCAACTTGTAGCTATTACTATGAATGCTATATTCCGCAAAATTATTACAGTTTTTTAGTTTTCTATTTTTATTATATGCTCTATTTTTACATTTATTCTTTATATCGAAGTTTGAAAAATAGAAGTTTTGGACAAGTTATTAATAAAAAAACAAATGAGGTGTAACATATGCCCTGGTTTAAAAAACCCCGTTCAAAACTCGGAAAATTCATAGATAAACATGATTTAAAACAAGTCGATATTGCAAAAATTAGTGGTCTTAGAGAATCAACTGTTAGTCGTCTAGCAAATATAGACAGTGTTTCACCAAGTATGAAAAGTGCTAATAAAATCATTAAAGCTTTACGTAAACTAACAGGTAAAAACGTTAACAACACAGATTTTTGGACATAATGAGGGCTACTAAACAAAGTAGTCCTTCTTGTTAATTCAGTTGCCCAAAATCTATATTATAGACCAAACTAGCAATCCTTTAGAACTACAGAACTTCTTTTAATAAAAATGTACGGACATACACATTATATTTTATCCCATAACTCTCTAACCTCTGTTCACGATAATCTGATATTGTAAAAAATAAAATGTTAGGTATTATATCTCTTTGTTTTTTATATAACTTTGCAATTAAACCATAATATTTTATCTTTTCTTCATTTGTCTTCATGTGTTGAAGCCTATCAATCTCAACAAAATGTGGTACTTGATCTACTACATAATAAGCATCTGGTACAATTATTTTTTCTTCATTCTGGTATCTAAATTTTATAACTTGCTCTGTTTTCCAATCGGGAAATCCAAGCCACATCCAAGCTTCATTTCTTAAAAGTATATGTTCAAGTTGGTGTTTCTTTTTTCGTTCATCGGGTTCTAATCCTAGCAAGGCAGCACCTTTTTTGTTGAGATAATATACATACTCCCGATTATGCGAAGTGACATGACAATATTGCCGTAGATCCTTCAAAACACGATTTGCATTTCGAATACTACCTAGAGTATGAATTGCTTGCAATTGCCTCCTAGAAGCAAATTCTAGCTTATTTAAACTCGATAAAATCTCGATCTGTCTGGCTTTCTGTTTGAGCTTCTGGTGCCTCATTTTGTTTCACCACCTTGTATTGCTTCAGTAACTTCCACATGTCTGTATCCTTTAAATAAGGTACCTGAATTTCTTCTGTACGATCTGTCTTAAATAATGCTCTTCCTGGAAGGGAAGGCAGATCCTCAAGACCTGGTTCATCCAAAGCAACTTGTGAAGCAACCGCTGTTGGTAATCGAAAACCTAGCTTTGCATCAGCGTTTTGTTTGATTTGCCTTGGCAATGTATCAGAGGTTGGATATTGCGTACAAAATATGAGCCGAAATCCTAAACCACCTCCGATTCTTGCGATTTCAGATAACATCTCCTGGCACACAAATAATAATTCCCGTTGTTTTTTAGGTAAACCTTGCGTCGGACAAAGATTTGCTCCTTCATCTACTATGATGAAGCAACGTTCTCTAATTGATGTGTCTATGATATTAGTAAAGTAGGAATTTTTCATTACCTCAATTTGTCTAACCATTTTCTCACGTACTTTAGCTAACATTTCTAACGCCTGTTCTGGATTTTCAGCTACTTCTACTACTTGAGACAGATCCTTGTAAGGACTAAATTCTAATCCTTCCTTCAGGTCAATAATAAAAAACTTCACATATTGAGGTTGTTGCAAAATCAAACTAGTCATCACATTTTTTAAGAATACTGTCTTTCCAAAACGAGTCATTCCACTTACGCACATATGTGGCGTTTTCTCGAAATCATGATATACGTATTTATCTAACGCTTTCCCCATCATAACTCTCCATGTATGCTCTTTTAATAGATCCTTAGACCAATTCCACATGTCAGGTATTTGTTGGTTAAATACTCGAATATGAAGCTCTCTTTGATGAAACGATATTTTAACAGGTTTATATAGGCCTTCTTCTAATACTTCAGCTAACTTTTGGATAAGTTGACTAGGTACACCGAGCGGTAACTTGTAAACATAATTCATACTTATGTCATCTTCTACTTCTTTTATAAAAATGGGGTATTGTAATTCACCTTTATGCTGAACACATATCTTTGCAATTTCAAAAAATGTTGCAATTTTTTTCTTATCACTCATTCCTTTACTTTGATAAAAGTAAGCTACTGTTATAAAGGTTGCTGGAATTAATAAAAGTGACAGCATTCCCTCCATACCTCCTTAAGGTAGTTGAGCCTGTATGGAAGCTTAGAAAAAACCTTTTAAGATGCGCTACTATAATCATTTTCAACTACCAGATATAATACTAACCTAGAAACACATCTAGTATATCCATTAGAACGTACCAAACACTCCCAATAAGCAAGCATTTAAGACCCGAACGTAGCAACCATCCTGGAAGGTAAAGACCTTTCTTTTTCAGTAATTTAATCCCCAAAACTGAAGCTCCGGTCACACCATAAACAACCCCTAATTCTCCAATGATTGTCATGTTCATCATCCTTTCGGTTTAATAGACAAATTCCCTTTACGATCCCTATAAAGTTGATATTCATCCAGTAACTCATTCCAGGACAAAGCATGTTCATCACCATATAGATCCTCTTCAATTTTTTGACTTAAATAATAGTAACCTCGGTATTGTCGGTCCAGGTATACCTCATGACGTAGCATGTGCTCTTGTATTGCACAAATGTCATCTTCCTTTTTTGTCCCTTTATACATTTGACGGAGCGTGTTTGAAGAATATAGATAAGGGGTGCTATACAGCATTTGATATTGATCCATCCATGTCACCTTCCTTTTTAAATTCCATCTACAATAAATGAATATGGCTTTTATTTTCATTTTCGAATTTGTCCATAAAAAAAGACCAATCAAGTTTTTATTATTTTTTGACAAATCCTTTCATAACGTAAAAATCACCGTTATATTTAAGTATAGGGTTATAGCATCCATACGTTTATAATGAGGAGCGAACAGATAATGGGAACTGTACAAGTAAAAGTGTCTGATAAAGAAGGACTCGTTCAAGAATCTACAGGAGACTTTGTATTAGCAATCAATGTCCAAGAAGAGCAAAGCCAAGCAATCGTGCAAGGGGAGTTTAATGCTGAAAATTACATCAACCTGGTTCAAACCACTGTTAAAGCACTAGTGAAAGTGGGGCATTCCAATCATGTCTCAGCAATCATGCTGGACTCAATTATTCAAGAATCTTTTCGCTTAGCGATAAAAGATATATTGCTTGGAAATGGTTATGATGAATTAGATATAGAAGAAATCGAACAGAGAAGTGAAGGAATACAAGAAGAGGAAGCTGAAGAGATATCTGAAGAACACAAGGGCTTTGATCTAGAATCCTATTTGGAACGATTTGATTTATTAAAAGATGACATTCGTTTAAAAGCATTTCGTAAGCTATGTTTGAGCTGCGACATTTCGATGGGGCGTGTTGAAATTCAAAAACAATTTGAAACAAATAGATTTATTTATTAATCGTATCATTGAGTATGGAGTACAAAC